>JAEMRL010000049.1 GCA_016463385.1 Thermoleophilia bacterium | reverse complement strand
GCACGGCGCCCGCCCTCACGTCGCCGTGAGGCGCCCCGCGCGCGGCGAGATGGTCGAGCGCGTCGGCGACCTGACGCAGGATCGCGAGCGCCCGCCGTGCCTCGATGCCTCCGGGAGCGCGGACCAGCTCCTCGAGCGTGGACCCGTCGACCAGCTTCATCGCGATGAAGGCCCGGTCGCCGGCCTCGCCCACCGCGTAGACGGGCAGCACGTGGGGGTGGTCGATGCCCGTCGCCCCAGCGCCCGCGCGCACGAGCCGCGCGCGCTCGGCGGCGTCGGCGGGCAGCACCTTCAGGGCGACCGTCCGCTGGCGGGCCAGCTGGGTGGCGCGATGGACGACCGCCCGCGCACCGCGGCCGATCTCGGCGTCGATCCGGTAGCCCTCGATCTCTCGCCCGGCGCCGTCGCTCATCCCGCGCCGACCCTAGCAGCGGCGTTCCCGGCCACCGGCCGCCCCGACCTGCCACCATGCCCAGCGATGCCGCCGCCCCTGATCCCGCTCGGCCACTTCTTCGACAACCCCGAGCGCGCCCTGGCGCGCCTGTCCCCCGACGGCCTGCGCCTGTCGTGGCTGGCGCCCCGCGACGGGGTGCTGAACGTCTGGGTGCGCGACGTCGATGGCGGCGATCCGGTGCCGGTGACCGACGACCGGGACCGCGGCATCCGCTCGTACCTGTGGTCGCGCGACTCGCGGCGCATCCTCTACATGCAGGACACCGGTGGCGACGAGAATCACCACCTCTGGTCGATCGACGCCTCCGGCGAGGGCCGCGCGCGCGACCTGACCCCCTTCCCGGGCGTCCGCGCCGGCCTGATCGCCGCGCCCCGCGCGACGCCGCGGCAGGTGCTGGTGTCGATGAACCTGCGCGACCGCTCGCTCTTCGACGCCTACCGCCTCACGCTCGCCACGGGCCGTCTGGAGCTGATCGGCCGCAATCCCGGCAACATCCTCGGCTGGCAGGCCGACCGGCAGGGGCGCCTGCGCGCGGCCTACGCCCAGACGCCGGCCGGCGACTACGAGCTGCTGGTGCGCGACGACGAGGCGGGCGACCTGCGCGTGGTGGCGGAGTTCGCCAACGAGGACGGTGGCCAGCCCTACGCCTTCACCCCCGACGGCGGCCGGCTGTGGGTGGGCAGCGCGCGCGGCAGCGACCTGCTGCGCCTGGTGGAGCTCGATCCGGCCGACGGCTCCGAGCGCGAGATCGACCGCGACGACGAGGTCGACCTCGCCGGGCCGATGATCAGCGACCGTACCGGCCAGCTTCTCGGCGCCGTCTACCTGCGCGACCGCGTGGTGCTGCACGCCTTCGACGAGCGCCTCGCCCGCGACTGGGAGGCGGTGCGCGCCCTGCACCCCGGCGACCCCCGGATCACCGGGCAGGACGCCGAGGAGACCCGCTGGATCGTCGCGTTCGACGACGACCGCGACCCGGGCGCGACCTTCCTCTACGACCGCACGACCGGCGAGGCCGAGCTGCTCTACCGCTCGCGGCCGTGGCTCGACCCGGCGACCCTGGCCCCGATGGCGCCGGTGGTGATCACCTCGCGCGACGGCCTCCCGCTCCACAGCTACCTGACCCTGCCGCTCGACGTCCCCCCGCGCGATCTCCCGGCGGTACTGATCGTCCACGGCGGGCCCTGGTCGCGCGACGCCTGGGGCTACGAGCCGCAGGCGCAGATGCTCGCCAACCGCGGCTACGCCGTGCTGCAGGTCAACTACCGGGGCTCGACGGGCTTCGGCAAGGCCTTCACGCACGCCGCCGAGCGCGAGTTCGCCGGGAAGATGCACGACGACCTGATCGACGGCGTCGAGTGGCTGGTCTCCGAGGGCATCGCCGACCGCTCGCGCATCGGCATCTACGGCGGCTCGTACGGCGGGTACGCGGCGCTCGTCGGCGCCAGCTTCACGCCCGACGTGTTCGCGGCCGCCGTGAGCGTGGTCGGCCCGTCGAGCCTGGTCACGCTGGTCCGCTCCTTCCCGGCCTACTGGCGCCCCCTGCTGGCGAGCACCTGGTTCCGCTACGTGGGCGACCCCGACGACCCCGCCCAGCTGGCCGACCTCGAGGCCCGCTCGCCCCTCAACCGCGTCGACGCGATCACGGCGCCGCTCCTGGTGATCCAGGGCGCCAACGACCCGCGCGTCACCAAGGCCGAGTCGGACCAGATCGTCGCGGCCCTGCGCGCGCGGGGCGTCGAGGTGGAGTACATGGTCAAGGACGACGAGGGTCACGGGTTCGTGAAGCCCGAGAACCGGATGGACGCCTACGGGGCCATCGAGCGCTTCTTCGCGAAGCACCTCGGCGGACGGACCGGCTGACCTCGACGGCGGCGCCGCGGTACCGCTGGGCGGTGCTGGCCGTCGGTATGACGGCCCAGGCCAGCATCTCGGCCCTCCAGCTCGGGCTCCCCGCGGTCGCGCCCCAGCTGCGCGACGAGTACTCCCTGTCGCTCGCGGCCACGGGGGCGCTCCTGGCGGCGTCCACCGTCGGCATCATCGTCACCCTGCTCGCCTGGGGGGCCCTCGCCGACCGCATCGGCGAGCGGGCCGTGATCGGGATCGGCCTCACCGGCGCCGCCCTGGCCCTGGCGCTGGCCTCGCGGGCGGGGTCGGCGGAGGCCCTCGGGGCGTGCCTGGTCGCTGCCGGGGCGTTCGGCTCGAGCGCCAACGCCGCGAGCGGACGGGCGGTGGTGGCCTGGTTCGACGCCTCCCAGCGCGGTTTCGCGCTCGGGCTGCGCCACATGTCGACACCTCTGGGTGGCGCGCTGGCGGCCGTCACTCTCCCCTTCATCGCGGACCGCGGCGACGTGGGGGACGCGCTCCTCGCCCTCTCGGGGGCCCTGCTGGTCGGCGCCCTCGCGGCGGCGATCGGCCTGCGCCGGGCGGGGCCCGCGGCCCCGGCGGCCCACCTCGACGAGCCCCCGCCGACCGCGGGCCCTCTCCGCGACCCCGCCATCTGGCGCCTCTCGCTCGGCACGGCGAGCGTCGTGCTGGCCCAGCTCTCGCTGCTCAGCTTCACCGCGCTCTATCTGCACGAGGAGCGGGGCTGGTCGGTGGGCGCCGCCGCCCTCGCCCTCGGCGCCGTGCAGATCGGCGGCGCGGTGTCGCGCGTGGCGGCGGGCATCTGGTCGGACCGGGTGGGCAGCCGCATCCGTCCCCTGAGGCTGCTGGCGCTCTCGGGCGCGATCACCCTCGCCCTGGCCGCCGCGCTGCTCGGGGCGCCCGACGCGCCGGCGGCCGCCGCGCTGATCGCCGCCGGGGTGATCACGATGGCCGGCAACGGCGTCTCGTTCGCCGCGGCCGCCGAGATGGCCGGCCCCGAGCGGGTCGGCACGGCCCTCGGGCTGCAGAACACGATCCTCTTCGTCGCGGTGGCCGTGGCGCCGCCGGCCTTCGGGGCGGCGGTCGGGCTCACCTCGTGGCCGGCCGCCTTCGGGCTGGCCGCGCTCTGCCCGCTGATGGGCTGGCTCGTGCTGCGGCCGCTCGCCCGGCCGGGGGCGTGAGCTCCGAGAGCGCGCCGGACCCGGCCGCCGGGCCGATCCATAGGATCGTGGCGAGAACGTCCGATCCGACCGAGGGAGCCCTTGCGCGATGAGAATCCGTGCCGCCGTGCTGGAGGAGTTCGGTGCGCCGCTCGTCATCGACGAGGTGGACCTGGTGGAGCCGGGTCCGGGCGAGGTGCTGGTGCGCCTGGCGTCGTGCGGGGTCTGCCACACCGACGCCTATACGGCGAGCGGGGTGGACCCCACCGGCTACGCCCCGTGCGTGCTCGGCCACGAGGGCGCCGGCGTGGTCGAGACCGTGGGCGATGGGGTCACGATGGTGCGCCCCGGCGACCACGTCGTGACGCTGTTCGCACCCGAGTGCGGCGAGTGCGTCCACTGCCGCAGCTCGCGTACCAACCGCTGCATCGCGATCCGCGACGAGCAGAACCGCGGGTACCTGCCCGACGGCACGACCCGCCTCTTCCGCGGTGGCGAGCCGCTCCGGCACTTCATGGGCTGCTCGACGTTCGCCGAGTACACCGTGATGCCGCAGATCGCGCTCGCGGTGGTGAGCCCCGAGGCGCCCCTGGACGGGTGCGCGCCCTTCGCGTGCGGGCTCGCCACGGGCATCGGCGCCGCCCTCTACACCGCCCGGGTCGAGCCGGGCGCGACGACGGCCGTGTTCGGGTGCGGGCTGGTGGGGCTCGGCGCGATCATCGGCGCCAAGCTGGCCGGCGCGGAGCGCATCATCGCCCTCGACCTCTCGGAGGAGCGTCTCGCGGAGGCCCGCCGTCACGGGGCCACCGACACCCGTGTGGCCGACGCCGACACGGTGCAGTGGATACGCGACGAGACGGGCGGCTACGGCGCCGACTACACGTTCGAGGCCACCGGCAACGTGAGGGTGATGGCGCAGGCCGTCGAGGCCGCGCGCGAGGCGTGGGGCCTGGCGACCATGTGCGGCGTCGCGGGGCGTGGCGACATGCTGGAGGTGCTCCCCCGCCTCCTCATCACCGGGCGCCGCGTGACCGGCACGTCCTTCGGCGGCGTGAAGGGCCGCACCCAGCTGCCCGGGCTGGTCGATCGCTGGCTGGCCGGGGACTTCGACGCGATGGCGCTCGTGTCGCACCGCCTGAGGCTCGATGAGGTCAATCGGGGCTTCGAGCTCATGGAGGCCCAGGACGGAATCAGGAGCGTGATCCAGTTCTCATGATCATCGACCGCGTGGAAGACGAGAAGTACCTCGCCAACGCCTACCTGGTGGCCGAGGGCCCCGGCGGGTCGGGCGTGCTCATCGACGGCAACGGGGTGGTCGAGCCGCTCCTGGAGCGCGTCGCGCGCGAGGGCATCACCATCACCCACATCCTCCTGACCCACCACCACGAGGACCACGTCCTCTCCAACGACCGGTACCGGGAGCGCTTCCCGGGCGTCCCGTTCGTGGGGCACCAGGGGACCGCCGACGTCCTCGGCGAGGGTTCGCTCGACATCGTCCTGGCCGACGGGGACGTGGTGCGCTCGGGCTCGCTGGAGTTCCGCGCCATCGACACCCCCGGGCACTGCCAGGGCCACTTCGCCTACCTGGTCGGTGACGACTGCTTCACCGCCGACGTCCTGTTCCACCGGACGTTGGGCGGGCACGCCCGGCCGGGAGGCGACTTCGCGCAGCTCAAGCACAGCGCGCTGGAGGTGCTGATGTCGCTGCCGCACCACACCCGCGTGCACCCCGGTCACCGCGAGGCCACCACCATCGGCGACGAATGGGACGGCAACCGGTTCATCCGCCTCTGGCGCGGGCTGGATCCGGAGGGCGACGAGACGGTCACCGTGAGGGACATGGGCGAGGGACGGCTGCTGGTGATGGCACCCGACTACGACGGGGGCACCAAGGGCCTCGTGCGCTTCCCGGACGGCACCGAGGGCATCTACTTCGGATCGCGCATCACGCGGGCCACCTAGGAGGGGTCGCCCGGGAGTCCCGGTTCCGCGAGGGCGTGCCCGGATCCTCGCGCGCGGGGCCTGTCGTGCCGATGCCGCCCACGGCGGCTCGACGACGGGAGACGTGGCGATCGCGACGAGGGGACGAGGACGCGCAGCAGAACGCGCGGGCGGCGGCATCGCGCTGCTGTGCGTGGCCCTGCTCGTCGTGCTCGGCGCGGGCGCCGCGATCGTCGTGCTGCAGGACCGCGCCGACTCGGCCCGCCGCTTCCAGGTGGCGAGCGTCGAGCTCGGATCGCTCGCCAACCGGCACGCCACGCACGAATGGCAGGCCATCGCGGAGCGGGGCACCTCGCCCGAGGGCGACGATTTCCTGGACGTCCTCAAGGAGCGGGAGGAGTCGGTGCTCGCGCGCATGTCCTCCTTGCGCGGCGAGGCCGCGGTCAGCGAGGTCCGGGAGGACCTGACGACCTTCTCGGCCTACGTCGACCGTGAGCTGGCCCTGCTCGACCTCGAGCTGTTCGACCAGGCCGCCGACTGGGACGACGCGCGTGTCGATCCCGCCTTCACGGCGCTCGAGGAGAGTCTCGAGGCGACCGCGACGGACGCCGGCGACAGCGCCACGTCCGCGGTCGTGCTGGCGCGGTCCGGGGTGGTGCTGGTGCTCGCGCTGGCCCTCCTGATATCCGCCGTCCTGCTGCGCCGCTTCATGCTGACGCGGACGCTCCGCGACGTCGCGACCGCCGAGGAGGCCGTGCTCCGGGCGAGCGAGTCGCGCTTCCGCGCGCTCGTGCAGCGGGCCTCCGACATCGTCACGCTGGTCGACGCGTCCGGACGCATCGTCTACCAGAGCCCCTCGGCCGATCGCATCCTGGGGATCGACGCGGAGTCGTCGGCCGGGCGCCCGGTGGCGGAGCTGCTGCACCCCGACGACGGACCGCGGCTGGCGGCCCACCTCTCGCAGGCACCGGCCGGCGCCGCCCACCCCGAGCAGGTGCTCGAGTGCCGCTTCCGCGACGGCGAGGGCGGCTGGCGTCCCACCGAGACGATCATCACCGACCTGCGCGACGAGCCCGGGGTCGAGGCGTTCGTCCTCAACACCCGCGACGTCAGCGAGCGGGCCCGGCTGCAGCAGGAGCTCGTGCACCAGGCGCTGCACGACGGCCTCACGGGTCTCGCGAACCGGTCGCTCTTCCACGACCGCGTGGCACACGCGCTCTCGCGGCGCCCCGGCCGCGGTGACGTCGCCGTGTTGTTCGTCGATCTCGACGATTTCAAGACCGTCAACGACACCCTCGGCCACGCCGCCGGCGACGGGCTGCTGCGCGACGTGGCCGCGCGCCTCCAGGAGTGCGTGCGGCCGATCGACACCGTCGCGCGCCTCGGAGGCGACGAGTTCGCGATCCTCGTCGACGCGCCGATCACCGCCGAGGGTGCCCAGGAGCTGGCCGACCGGGTGCTCCGGGTGCTCCGCGCGTCGCTCGATCCTGAGCGGGGCGCCCCCGGCACGGGAGCCAGCGTCGGCGTCGCGATGGGGAGCCCCGGTCAGGACTGCGACGCCCTGCTGCAGAGCGCCGACGTCGCGATGTACATCGCCAAGGGCGCGGGCAAGAACTGCCAGGCCCTCTTCGAGCCCGGGATGCACGCCGCCCTGCTGGAGCGCCTGGCCCTCATCCGCGACCTGCGGGCCGCGATCGACGACGACGCGCTCGGCCTGGTGTTCCAGCCGATCATCGCCGTCGCGAGCGGCGAGATCGTGGGACTCGAGGCCCTCGTGCGGTGGACGCACCCGGAGCGCGGGCCGATCGGGCCGGACGAGTTCATCCCGCTCGCCGAGCAGACCGGCCTGATCGTCGCCCTCGGCCACCGCGTGCTCGAGCGGGCGTGCCGCCAGGCGCGCACCTGGCAGGACGCGCACCCCGGCCGCCCGCTCACGATGAGCGTGAACGTCTCCGAGCACCAGCTCCGCCGCCCCGAGTTCGTGGACGAGGTGCGCGAGGCACTCGACTCCTCGGGCCTCGCCCCGGGGCGGCTGATCCTCGAGCTCACCGAGAGCGTCCTGATCGACGAGCTCGAGGCGACGATCGAGCGGCTGAACGCTCTCAAGGCCCTCGGGGTCGGCCTCGCCATCGACGACTTCGGCACCGGCTACTCGTCGCTCAGCTACCTCCGGCGGCTGCCGGTCGACTCCCTGAAGGTGGACAAGGAGTTCATCGACGGGCTCGGCGGCGACTCGGGCGAGGGCGCGCTCGCCGAGGCGATCATCGCCCTCGCGCAGCGCCTCGACCTGCGCACCGTCGCAGAGGGCGTCGAGGGCAGCGCCCAGATCAAGTCGCTCGAGCGCCTCGGCTGCGACCTGGTGCAGGGCTTCCACCTGTCACGCCCGCTCGATCCCGCCGCCATCTCCGAGCTCCTGCGCGACGGTCTGCCCGCCGGCGGGCGGGACCGGGCGGTCGCGGAGGTCGCGGCGGCCACCGACGAGGGCGGCGCCGGGAACTAGTTCGGGGTGGCTCCGTGCCTGCCGAGGCCGAGGTCGCGGACGGTCCGCTGGACCACGGCGTGGGCGAGGATCAGCACGACCAGGGCGAGCAGGCCGTGGAACCCGGCGACCCACTCGTCGGCGTCGGCGAAGCCGAGCTGGAGGGTGCCGATCACAGCGAGCGCGAAGGCGGGCGCCACCTTGGCCCAGAGCTTCCAGTACGCGACGAGCGCGGCGATGAACGCGAGCACCTCGAGGAGGTGGACGATGCCACCGAGGCCGGTGTGCGCGTCGAGCGCGTCCTCACCGGCGCCGAAGACGTACGACGCGATGAAGTACACCTGGAGGAAGACCCCGACGATGACGAGGCCCGCCGTCACGAGGAGGGCCCACTGGGCGCCGCGCTGTGTGCCTGAGCTCATAGGCCGGAGATACTACTCACGCCCGCGGAATCCTTCGTGACGTGGAGGGTCGCGCCCAACCGCTCGGCGACGCCGGGCAGATGGGTGATGACGCCGATCAGGCGCCCGTCGCCCTGCAGTCGCTCCACGCCGGCCAGCGCCTGCTCGAGGGAGTCGGCGTCGAGGGTCGAGAAACCCTCGTCGAGGAAGAGGCAGTCGAGCCGTCCGCTCGACTCGGCCGCGACGTCCCCGAGGCCGAGCGCCAGTGCCAGGCTCGCCAGGAAGCGCTCGCCTCCCGACAGCGTCGAGGCCGCGCGCAGGCGCTCGCCCCGGCGCCGGTCGATCACCGCCATCGGGTCGGGCTCCGCGGCCGCGAAGCGGTACATGCCGTCGCTCAGCTCCACCAGGTGCTCCGACGCGGCGCGCGCGAGCCGCTCCCGGTAGCGGGCCAGCAGGAAGCGCGGGAACTGGTTGGCCCGCAGGTCGAGCGCGACCTGCCGGTGCAGCTGGGCGCGGGAGGCGGCCTCGGCGGCCTCCCCGGCGAGCGCCCGGGCCGACGCCGCAGCGGCGTCCAGCTCCGCCAGCGCGGCCCGTGCCGCGGTGCGGGCGTCGGCCATACGCCGCACCGCCGCACCGACCTGCTCGGGGTCGCTGATCCCGAGCGCGGCGCCCTCGTCGCCGATCCGGTCGCGGATCGCCGCGACGCGGGCGTCGGCCTCCCCGGCGCGCCGGGCGTGCACGGCGGCGGCCTCGAGCGCCGTGGCGCGCAGGCGTCGCGCGGCGACGACGAGCTCCTCCGCCCCGGCGTCGTCGTCGGGTGGATCCAGCCGCCCGCGCGACGCGGCGCGCGACGCGGCGCTGCGCAACGCGGCGACGGGTCCCCGCTCCAGCTCCGCCAGGGCCGTCTCCGCGCGCGAGCGCGCCTCGGCGGCCGCCGCGTCTGCCCGCGCCGCCGCGTCGGCGGCGCGCTCGGCGGCGTGTGCCTCCTCGATGGCGGCGCCGAGCGCCGTGGCCGGCGATTCGTGCGCGGCCCAGGCCCCGAGGCTCGTGCGGACGCTCTCGACCTCCTCGCGGTCTCGGCCGAGCTGCGCCTCGTCGGCCTCGATGCGGGCCGCCTCACTCGCCAGCGCGGCGTCGAGCGCGCCGAGGCCGCGCCGCGACTCCGCGATCGCGGCCGCGCGGGCGCCGGCACGGGTGGTGTCGTCCGCGTCGTCGCCGTCGGCGTCCGCCTCGGGGATGCCCGCCTCCGCCAGCGCGGCCGCGGCCTGTCGGGCCGCCCGGGAACCCGCCTCGATGTCCGCCTCCGCCGCCCGCTCCCGTTCGGCGGCGACGGCCAGCGCCGAGGCGGTGGCCTCACGCTCACGCCGTGCCGAGGCCAGCGCCTCCTCCGCCTCGCGGAGCGTGCCCGCCTCCTCGGCGTGGCCGTGGAAGTCGGCGCCGCACACCGGGCACGGGTCGCCCGTCGCGAGCCCTGCGCGCACCGTCGCCGCGAGGTCGTGCAGCCGGGCCCGGTCCAGCCGGGCGACCGCCTCATCGAGCGCACGCCCGGCTGTGGCGTCGCGCTCGGCGGCGACCTCGCGCTCCGCGGCCGCCGCGGTGTGGGCCGCGACTGCCCGTGCCCGCGCGTCGCGGCCCGTCCGCCACGCGGCCGCGAGCCGGCGGCGCTCCTCGAGCCGGGCGTCGTCGGCGACGGCGGCCTCCAGCGCCGATGCCGCGCGCTCGCGCTCGGCCTGCATGCCCCGCAGCGCCTCCCGCCGCGCGCCGAGCGCTTCGGCCCGCCCGGGCAGCCCATCGACCAGCAGCCTGGCCCGCTCGGCCCGCTCCCGCAGCCCGGCCAGATCGGCCGCGCCCCCGCCGTGGCGCGCGCGCAGCGCCTCTCGCGCCGCCGTGGCGTCGGCGAGCTCCCTCCGGCGGGTCGCGCAGAGGGCCTCGGCGCCGGCGATCTCCCCTCGCGCGGCGTCGATCCGCGCGAGCAGCGCCGCGGCCGCCGCGTCGTCGGGAAGATCGTCGGCGGCGCCGCGAGCCGAGCGCTCGCGCGCGCGGAGGCCCTCGGCGGCGGCGGCGGCCTCGGCCATCCGCTCGGCGTGCGGCCGCAGGCGCCGCCGCCGAGGGCCTCCGCG
>JAEMRL010000048.1 GCA_016463385.1 Thermoleophilia bacterium | reverse complement strand
CACAGCGCCACCGCCGCCGCGGCGCGCCGGGCGATCGCGAGCGCCGTCGCGGGGTCGCCGGCGAGCGCCGTGACGTGGCCCATCTTCCGAGCCGGCCGCACCTCGGCCTTGTCGTAGAGGTGCAGGTGGGCGCCCTCCACGGCCAGGGCGGCCGCGGTGTCAGGGCGGGCGGGCCCGGCCGCGCTGCCGAGCAGGTTGACCATGGCCGCGGCGGGCGAGCGCATCCGGACGTCGCCGAGGGGAAGGTCGAGCACCCCGCGCAGGTGGTTCTCGAACTGCGAGGTCTCGCAGGCCTCGATCGTGTAGTGCCCCGAGTTGTGGGGGCGGGGGGCGAGCTCGTTCACCAGGACCTCTCCGGCCGGGGACAGGAACATCTCGACGCCGGTCACGCCCGCGCCGCGGGCGGCGCGGGCGGCCGCCAGCGACACCTCGCGGGCCCGCGCGCGGGCATCGGGGGCGATCGGCGCGGGCGCCACGACCTCATGGCAGACGTGGTTGCGCTGCACCGTCTCGACCACCGGATAGCAGGCCTCGGCCCCGCTCGGCGCGCGGGCCACCATCGCCGCCAGCTCCTTCTCGAACCCGATCATCGCCTCGACCAGCACGCCCTCGCCGGCGTCGAGGCGGGCCATCGCGGCGCGCGCCTCGTCCTCGTCGGCGCAGGTGGCGTTGCCGTAGCCGTCGTAGCCCAGCCGCCGCGCCTTCAGCATCAGGGGCCAGCCGAGATCCCGTCCGGCCGCGGCCAGCTCGCGGGGCTTCTCGACGACCAGGAACGCCGCGGTCGGCAGCCCGGCGCCGCGCAGCAGCTCCTTCTGGAGCGCCTTGTCCTGCACCTGGCCGAGCGATGACGGATCGGGGCGCACCGGGGTGCCGGCGGCCTGCACCGAGGCCAGGGCGGCGGCATCGACGAACTCGTTCTCGAGCGTCACGACGCCGACGCGCGCGCCGAGGGCGCGGACGGCCTCCGCGTCGCGCCAGTCGCCGTCCACGAGGCCTGCCGCCATCGGGGCCGCGGGCTCGCCGGGCGATCCCAGCACGGCGACGCGGATGCCGAGCGGCCAGGCCGCCAGGCAGGTCATGCGTGCCAGCTGTCCCGCCCCGGCGATGCCGACGTCGAAGGCGCGCACGCCGGCCGGTCCTGCTCCGTGGGTCGGCTCGGGCGGAGTGGTCACGGGCACGTCGGCACCGTACACGGGGAGGCTCGCAAATCCCGAACATCCCTCACACGAGGGGCTCACGCCCGGGCCGGTAGGCGTCGATAGGGTCGAAGTCGATGTTCGTGCCCGTCGCCATACCGCCGCACGCCGTCGCGCCCCCGCCGGCGCGCGTCCTGGTGTTCGCGGACGAGTTCTTCTTCAACGCGAGCCGCAGGACGATGCCGGCCGGCCGTCTGCGTCTGCAGCTGAAGAACATCGGCGAGGACGACCACGATTTCCGGATCATCGGCCCCCGCGGCACCGCGCGGGCCGAGACCGGCATCGTCAAGCCCGGCAAGCTCGGTGAGATCCGCACCACGCTCGCCCGCGGCCGCTACACCTACCTCTGCACCGTGGCCGACCACGCCGCCCTGGGCATGAGGGGTTCGTTCACCGTCACGCGCAAGAAGGCGGCCCGCTGATGCCCCGCAACCAGGATCGCGCCAAGATCGAGCGTCTGATGTGGCGCGCCGGCTTCGGCGGACGGCCCAAGCAGATCGCCGCCATGACCAGGTCGGGCGTGCCCGCCACCGTCGAGTCGCTTCTGCGCCCGCGCGGCCGCGCGCTCAAGGGCCCGGCGCCCCGCATCGAGGGCGCGCCGCTCGACCCGATCAACACCTACGGCCACGACGTGCTCTGGTGGCTCGACCGGGCGGTGCGCGGCGAGCACCCGCTCGTGGAGCGCATGACCTTCAACTGGCACGACCACTTCGCCACCTCCAACGACGGGGTGGGCGACACGCGGCTGATGCTCAAGCAGTACTGGACGCTCCGCCGCGGCGCCCTCGGCAGGTTCAGCGACCTGGCGCGCGCGATCACCAAGGATCGCGCGATGCAGCTCTTCCTCAGCCTCGCCAACTCCGAGAAGGGCGAGCCCAACGAGAACTTCGCCCGGGAGCTGCTGGAGCTCTTCACGCTCGGCGTCAACAACGGCTACACCGAGCGCGACGTGCGCGAGGCCGCCCGGGCGCTGACCGGCTTCACCTTCGACTACGACACCAAGGCCTTCGGCTACGACCCCGAGCGGCACGACGACGGGCTCAAGCGCATCCTCGGCCGCACCGGGCGCTTCAAGCCCCTCGACGTCGTGGACATCGCGATCGGGCACAAGGCCCACCCCGCCTTCATCTGCTCCAAGCTCTGGGGCTACTTCAGCCCGCAGCCGTGCCCGCCGAAGCTCCTGCGCCAGCTGTCGCGCACCTACCGCGACGCCAAGACCGACGTCCGGCCGGTGCTGCGCCAGATCCTCAACCACAAGCTGTTCTACGCCAGCCTGGCCGAGCCCGACATGGTCAAGTCGCCCTTCGTCTACACGGCCGGCCTGCTGCGCCTGACCAACACCGGCGTCGACGACGACAGCTGGGTCTACCGCCTCGACCAGATGGGCCAGGTCCCGTTCCACCCGCCGAACGTCAGCGGCTGGGAGGGCGGGGTCGCCTGGATGTCCACCTCGTCCATCCGCGCCCGCTTCGACGCCGCCTCGGCCGTGATCCGCGACACGATCAAGGACGGCTCGATCTCGGCCAAGGAGACGCCCGAGCAGGCGATCGCCAGCGCCCGGGCGGCCACCGGCTTCCCGCGCATCGGCACGCGCACCGCCAACGCCCTGCGGCGCTACGCGATCCAGTCGGTGGCGGGGAAGACCGACGACAACGAGGTCGAGCACTACTACCCCGAGCGCCAGCGCGTGCTGCGCCACCTCCTTCTCGCCGGCCCCGACGCCCAAGTCTGCTGAGGACCCACCGATGAGCCGATCCCCCCACCGCGGGTGCCGCGACTGGCACTCGACCCGCCGCTCGTTCCTCGGGCGCGCCACCGACGTGGTCCCCGTGCCCGCCGACGCGATGGACGGCCTCGACGCCTTCGCCAAGTCGGGCGGCCTGACGCGCCGCAACCTGCTCGAGCGCGGCGTCGGGCTGTGGATCGGCGCCGCCGCCCTCGGCGGCCTGTCCACGCGCAGCGTGCTGGAGGCCGCGACGGCGCAGGCGCAGGCCGCCCCCGACGCGACGATCCTCGTGTCGCTCTACCTCGACGGCGGCAACGACGGGCTGAACACCCTCGTGCCGCTCACCGACCCGCTCTACCGCTCGCTCCGCAGCCGCGTCGGCATCGCTCCCGGCACCACGCTGGCCATCCCCGGGACGTCCGACTTCGGCTGGCACCCCTCGCTCGGCGGGCTCAAGGCGCTCTACGACTCGGGCAAGGTCGCCGTGCTGCCGTCGGTCGACTTCGCCGACGCCGACCAGTCGCACTTCAACTCGGCCGCCTACTGGCGGCGCGGCATCGTCGGGCCCTCGTTCGAGACGGCCGGCTGGCTCGGCCGCACCCTCGACGTCGTGGGCACCCCCGACAACCCGCTCCAGGGGATCAGCGTCAACTACTCGCCCGACCCCGTGCTGGCGTCGCACCGTGCCGCGACCGCGACGGTCTACGACCCCAACAACTTCGACTTCTACATCGGCGACGTCTGGGACAGCGACGGCTTCATCGGCGCCTACCGCAACGCCGCCTCGGGCAAGAGCGCCTCGGAGGGCCTGATGGCCGCCCGGCGCACCTACGCCAACGCCTTCCGCGTGAAGGACCAGCTGGCGCCCCTGCGCGTCACCGACGAGAACCCCCTCCCGCCGGTGCCGGTGCCCTATCCCGACACCGATCTCGGCAAGGGGCTCCAGAACCTCGCCCGGATGCTCGGGGCCGGCTTCGGCACGCGGGTGGCGGCGCTCTCGACCGGCGGCTTCGACACCCACGACGACCAGGCCACCGACCACGCCGAGCTGCTGAAGGACCTCGGCGACTCGCTGCTGGCCTGGCAGTCCGACCTCACCGCCCGCGGCCTGTCGTCGCGCGTGATCACGATGGTCTGGAGCGAGTTCGGCCGGCGCCCCGAGGACAACGACTCCAACGGCACCGACCACGGCGCGGGCGGGCTGATGATGATCGTCGGCGACCGGGCCAACGGCGGCATCCGGACCGAGTGGCCGGGCCTCGCCCAGCTCGACGAGGACGACAACCTGCGCGTGACGACCGAGTTCCGGACCGTCTACGCCACGCTCCTCGAGTCGTGGCTCGGCGTGGAGGCGGCGCGGGTGCTGCCCAAGATCGATGGGGCCCGCCTGCCGCTGATCACCTAGGCGGTGGAGCGCCAGCCCTCGACGACCCGCTCGACGTCGGCGAGGTCGTCGGCCCGGGTGAGGATGTAGAGGCGGTCGCCGGTCTCCAGACCGGTCCGCCCGCGCGGCGGGATGGCCTGGCCGTCGCGGAGCACGACGGCCAGCAGCGACGTCCGCGGCAGCCCGAGGTCGCGCACGCGCCGCCCCGCGGGCACGTCGCCGGCGCCGACGGAGAACTCGATGATGTCGGCACCGCCCACGGCGCCGATCTCGAGCGGTGGCTCGTAGAACGCGCGCGCCTCGCCCGCGAGGCCCAGGCGCCGGGCGAGCGGCTGCAGCAGCGGCCCCTGGATCGCCGCCGACACCAGCACGACGAAGAACACGGCGTTGAAGATCGTGTCGCTGGCGCCGACGCCCTCGGAGAGGACGAAGGTGGCGAGGATGATCGGCACCGCGCCGCGCAGGCCCGACCAGGCGAGCAGGATGCGCTCGGGGCGGGTGAAGCCGAGGCGCAGCGTGCAGAGCCAGGTCGCCACCGGGCGGGCGACGGCGATCAGGACGGCCGTGAGCAGGAGTGCCGGCACGGCGACGCCGCCGAGCTCGCTGGGGAAGACCAGAAGCCCGAGGGTCACGAAGAGCGCGATCTGCGCGAGGAAGGCGAGCCCCCCGTGGAAGGCGGCCAGCGACCTCCGGGCGGGACTCGGCGTGTTCCCCACCGCGAGCGCGACGACGTAGACCGACAGGAGCCCGCTCCCGCCGAGCACCTCGGGCAGCCCGAAGGCGATGGCGGCGACCGCCACCGAGAGCACGGGGATGAACGGCGCGGTCCCCGAGGGCAGGCGGCGGATGCCCCACGCCGCCGCCACGGCGATGGCCGCGCCGACGGCGAGGCCGATCAGCAGCGTCCCGACGACGGCGAGCGCGAGGTCGGGCGCGCCGTAGCCGTCGCTGGTGACCCACTCGATCAAGCCGATCGTCAGGGCGACGGCGATCGGGTCGTTCAGGCCCGACTCCGCCTCGAGCAGCCCGGCGATCCGCCGCTTCAGGTTGCTCGTCCGCAGGGTCGCGAAGACCGCCGCCGCGTCGGTGGAACCGACCACCGCGCCGAGCAGCATCGCCTCCGGCCAGGTCAGATCGAAGAGCGCCCGGGCGGAGAGGCCGACCACCCCCGCCGTCACCACCACTCCGACGGTCGCCAGAAGGGCCGCCGGGACCACGACCGGCCGGATGTCCCGCCACGACGCGGTGAGGCCGCCCTCCCAGAGGATGGCGACCAGTCCGATCGTGCCGATCGTCCGCGCGAGGTCCGGGTCGTCGAACGCGATGCCGCCCGGGCCGTCCGATCCGAGCAGCATGCCGAGCCCCAGGAACGCCACCAGCACCGGCAGTCCGGCGCGCGCGAAGGCGGCGGCGAGCGTGACGCCGACGACCAGTACGACACCGGTGACGAGGAAGAGCAGAGGGTCTATGGATGCTCCGGATCGGGGCGGGCCCGCGCCGGTCCGCGCCGTGACGCCGGCCGTCGGATCCTGCCCCGGTGGGCTCCGCGCGAAACCCCCCGGCGCCCGTGGCCAGGCGGGGATCGCCCGGACACCGGATGCTATGGTGCCGCACGCGGGGCGTTTAGCTCAGTTGGGAGAGCACCAGCTCGACAAGCTGGGGGTCACTGGTTCGAGCCCAGTAACGCCCATACGGAAAGGGCCCCGGAGACGGGGCCCTTCTTGTGTCCCCGCCCCCGTCGGCCTCCGGTCCTGGCGAGGCGCGCGCGCCATGCGGGCCATCCGCATGCCCCCTCCGGGGGAGCCCGGTCGCGCCGCGACGCGGTTTCTCAAGAATGGGTTCCACCACCCTCTCGAATCGAGAGAGGCGCCTATCATCCCGTCTGCGTCAGCCGATGGGGCACATGAAGGCGGTCGCTCACCATGGGCGCCGGGGACAGCGACAGGAAAAGGGAGCCGACGTGTTCACCTCGGAGATGGAGATCGCGGACCGCGACACCTCCACGCTGGAGTGTTTCGAGGCCAAGTCCGGCATGACGTCCCAGCAGTTCGAGCAGCGCTACGCGAACGGTGAGTTCCCCAGGCTCGCCTGGGCGCTCGCGTGGCATGAGGTGATCGCCGGCCGGATGCCGGCGAAGGCACTGACCGGCTGAGGCCCGGTGGCGGGACCCGATCCGCCTGTGGGGGCCGCGGCGCGCGGCTCCCACGGGGCCGGTCGGCCGCCGGTGGGATCGGGGTGCGAGGGCGTGGCGCAGGGGTTCGCCGCCCGGTACGCTCGCGGCCGTCACCGTTTCGACACACCTCGGGCGCGGACCGGCCACCGGACGGCGGCGCCCGGCGACACCGGGAACCCGCATGCCGAAGATCCCCCGCTCGATCCTCGCCGTCGCCCTCACGGCGATCGCCGCCGTCTCGCTCGCCGCCTGCGGCGACGACGATGACGCGGCCTCGTCCACCTCGCAGACCACCGCGACGGCGTGCCAGAAGGCCGACCTCGCCCTCGTCACGCCGGGCACGCTGACGGTCGCGACCGACTCGCCCGCCTTCCCGCCCTACGTGATCGACGACGACCCGACCTCGGGCAAGGGCTTCGAGAGCGCGGTCGCCTACGCGGTCGCCGAGGAGCTCGGCTTCACCGCCGAGGAGGTCAAGTGGATCCGGGTGCCGTTCAACTCGACCTTCGCGCCGGGCCCGAAGAAGTTCGACTTCGACCTCAACCAGGTCTCGATCAACGCCGAGCGGCAGGCCGGCGCCGACTTCTCGTCGCCGTACTACACGACCCCGCAGGGCGTGCTCGTGGCCGGTGACTCCGAGTTCGCCGACGCCACCACGGTGACCGAGCTCAAGGACGCCCAGATCGGCGTGCAGGTCGGCACCACCAGCCTCGACGCCGTCAACGCGGTCATCGCACCCGGCAAGCAGGTGCGGGTCTTCAACGACTCCAACGACGTCGTGCGGGCCCTCAAGAACGGCCAGGTCGACGCGATCGTCACGGACCTGCCGACGACGCTCTACCTCCGCGACGCCGTGGTCGAGGGCTCGACGCTGGTCGGCCAGTTCGAGGCGCCGGGCGGCGACGACTGGGGCGCGGTGCTCGAGAAGGACTCCGCGCTGACCGCATGCGTCTCGGGCGCGATCGACAGCCTGCGCGACTCGGGCGAGCTCGCCGCGATCACCGAGGAGTGGATCGGCGCCGAGGCGCCGGTGCTGGCGCTGGAGTAGCAGGGGCCGGGCGAACCGCCGCCGGTGGACATCGCCCCCGATCGCCGGGCCGCCCGTGAGGCGGCCCGGCGCCGTCATGCCCGGCGCGGTTCGGTCGTGGCGGCGGTGTCGTCCGTCGTGGTCCTCGGCGGGCTGGCGCTCCTCATCGTCTCCAGCCCGGGCTGGGAGGACGTGCAGCGCACCTTCTTCTCGTGGGAGGTGTTCCGCGACTCGTTCCCCGATGTCCTGCGCGGCTTCTGGCTCGACGTGAAGCTGTTCCTGGTCGTCGAGGCCGTGGTGCTCGTGCTGGCCCTCGGCGTCGCGCTGGTGCGCAGCAGCCGCGCTCCGGCCCTGTTCCCCATGCGGCTGCTGGCCACCGTGTTCACCGACGTCATGCGCGGCGTGCCGGTGATCCTGGTCGTCTACCTGATCGGCTTCGGGGTGCCGGCGCTCGGGATCGCGCCCGACTGGCTGGTGGAGGACCCGATCATCCTGGGCGGGATCGGACTCGCGCTCTGCTACACGGCATACGTGGCGGAGGTCTACCGCGCAGGGCTCGACTCGGTGCATCCGAGCCAGCGGGCCGCCGCGCTGGCCGTCGGGCTGTCGGAGACGCAGGCGATGCGCCACGTGATCGTGCCCCAGGCCGTGCGGCGGGTCGTGCCGCCGCTGCTCAACGACTTCATCTCCCTCCAGAAGGACGTGGCGCTGGTCGCGATCCTCGGCCCCCAGGAGGCGTTCCGGGTGGCCCAGATCAGCGCGGCCTCCGACTTCAACTTCACCCCGTTCCTCGCGGCGGCGATGCTCTACCTGGCGGTCACCGTCCCGCTGGCCCGCATCGTGGACCGCCAGCAGGCGAAGGCGCGCCGCCGCCAGGGGCACGTGGTGCCCGCGTGAGCGCCGCGCCGCCGCCCGTGCTCGAGGTGCGCGGGGTGACCAAGGCGTACGGCGACCGCGAGGTGCTGCGCGGCATCGACCTCGAGGTGGGGGAGCACCGGGCCGTCGCGCTGATCGGGGCCTCGGGCTCGGGGAAGTCGACGCTGCTGCGCTGCATCGACCTGCTCGAGACGATCGACGACGGCGACGTCTTCCTCGACGGCCAGGTGATCACCGACCCCTCGTGCGCGGCGGTCGGGGTGCGCCGTCGTCTCGGCCTGGTGTTCCAGGCCTTCAACCTCTTCCCGCACCTCACCGTGCTGCAGAACGTGGTGCTCGCCCCGATGCGCTCGCACGGCGTGGGCCGCGCCGAGGCCGAGGCGGCGGCGCGCGAGCTGCTCGCGCGCTTCGGCCTGCAGGGGCGCGAGGGCGACTACCCCGACCGGCTCTCGGGCGGCCAGCAGCAGCGCGTGGCGATCGTCCGGGCTCTGGCCACGCACCCCCGCGCGCTCCTGCTCGACGAGGTGACCAGCGCGCTCGACCCGGAACTGGTGGGCGAGGTGCTCGCGTTGGTGCGCGGGCTGAAGGAGCAGGGCATGACCATGGTGATCGCGACCCATGAGATGGCCTTCGCCCGCGAGGTGGCCGACGAGGTCTGCTTCCTTCACGAGGGGCGCGTGCTCGAGCGCGGTGATCCCGGGCGCATCTTCTCGGCCCCGGAGCGGCCGGAGACCCAGCAGTTCCTCCGACGCGTGCTCGAGGCCGGGCGCCTCTAGGGTCCCTGCGCCAATTGGCGCATGAGCGATGCGCCAATTGGCGCGCCCCCACCCGCTCGGTCTAGCGGACGATCTCCACGGGGGTGCCGGGGGCGACGGTCGAGTAGAGGCGCGTCACGGCGTCGTTGGTGATCCGGATGCAGCCGTGGCTCACCGCCTGGCCGAGCAGGCCGGTGGCGTTGGTGCCGTGGATGGCGACCAGGCCGTTGCCGCCCATGAAGCTGGTGAGCACCGGGCTGTAGGCGGTCAGCGTGATGATGTACGGGCCGAGGTACGAGCGCTGGAAGCCCGCCGAGGGCACCGGGTCCTGCACCGCGAAGAGGCCGGTCGGGGTCGGCGTGCTGCCCGTCCCGACGGCGGCCGACCAGCGCGCGACGCGCCGGCCCGACTTCCACAGCTCGACCTTCCGCGCCCCGAGCCGCACCACGATCCGCGTGCGCGTGGCGCGCAGCTTGACCGCGTCGAGGGGGACGAAGCCCTGGCCGAGGTTCGGCCGTCCGGGGAGGCGCACGAGCACCCAGCGCCGCCCCGTGGCCGGGTCCGTCTGGACGGTGCTGAGCACCATCAGCTGCTGGGCGCGCCGCCAGAACGCCGTGTACGTGGTGACGCGCGCGGCCACCTTCGCGTCCTCGCGCGGGGCCTTGCGCACCGCGACGGCGCGCGTGATCTGCGCCGTCCAGGAGACGGCGGCGGTGGGCGGCCCCGGCTCGGGCGCCACCTCCGGAGCCGGGGCGGCGGAGGCGAGCGGGACGAGGCAGAGCAGCACAACGATTGCGGAAATCCGCAGGAACGCGACTACGGGCACGCGTCGGATGAGACACGGGAGCGGCGCCCGATACAACCCGACCTCACAGACTCCTCACACCGGGATCGCGGAATCGGCGTTCGCGTCCGGCGGGCCTCCGCGAATAGGCTCCGGGCATGAGGGGGAACCTCCTCGCCGTCGCCACGGCGACGGCCACGGCGATCGGCCTCCTGGCCGCACCCGCCCTCGCCGCCGGCGACCGGATCGTGCCCGGGCGCTCGATCGGGGTCGTATCGGTCGGCGCGGAGCGCGCGACGATCGCCGGCGTCCTCGGCGGCGACGGGGTGGTCATCGCGCGCACGCCCGACCCGCAGGCGCCCGCCAACCGCAACCTCGACGCGGTCACGGTCGCCTACCCGTCGGTCAGCCTCATCGTCCGGTTCCCCACCGACGAGGCGAGCTCGGGGGCGCGGAGCGTCGCCACCCGCAGTGCCCGCTACCGCACGGCCGGCGGCGTCGG
>JAEMRL010000399.1:2050-2652 GCA_016463385.1 Thermoleophilia bacterium | reverse complement strand
AAGGCCTACGCGCCGGGCACGGTCGACCTGGCCGCGCTCGCCCTGCGCTACGACCTCGCCGCAGGCGCGCTGTCGGGTGCGGTGGGCGTGTCGGCGCCCCGGCCCCTGGCCTACTCCGAGGCCCACGACCTGCTGCTGCTGGAGGCGATGCCCGGCCGGCGCTGGGACGACCTCGGGCCCGGCGAGCTGGCCCCGGCGCTGCGCCTGCTGGGCCGGGCGATCGGGACGCTGCACGGCGTCGACCCGGCCGGCTGCGTCTCCGCGCCGTTCGGCCGGCTGCGCATCCCCCGCCTGGTCAACAGCGCCGCCCTGGTCGGCCGCGCCCTGCCGGCCCAGGCGGACGCCGCGGCCCGGATCGCGCGCGCCCTCACGGGATCGGCGCCGCCGCCCGCCGCATCCGTCCTGCTGCACGGCGACTGCCATCCCAAGAACGCGCTGGCGGGCGACAGCGGCCTGGCCCTGATCGACCTCGACCAGGGCGCCCTCGGCGACCCGGCGGCCGACATCGGGAGCCTGATCGCTCGCCTGCGCCATGGCGCGCTGCTGGCCGGGGACGACCCCGCCTCGGCGGCCGGACCCGCCGAGGAGTTCCTCGTGGGCTA
>JAEMRL010000399.1:0-2040 GCA_016463385.1 Thermoleophilia bacterium | reverse complement strand
CGCCGCGGCGCTGGTCGCCGAGCGCGCGATCCGCGCCGTCAACCGCGTCCACCCTCGGGCCCTCGAGGCGATGGGCGAGTTGCTCGACGATGCCGGCCGCGTCCTGCGCTCAGGGGCGCTCGCGTGACGCGCCCCGGGCTGCTGCTCTACTGCCAGCACTCGGTGGGGCTCGGGCACCTGGCCCGCTCGCTGGCGCTGGCCGGGGCCCTCGCCGAGCGCTTCGCGGTGGTGCTGCTGAACGGCGGCCGCCTGCCCGAGGGCACCCGCGTCCCCGCGGGCGTGGAGCTCGTGAACCTGCCGCCCCTCGGGCATGACGCGGGCTACGCGCTGGTCAGCCACGACCCGGCCGCGAGCGTCGACGACGCCCTGGAGCGGCGGCGCGCGATGATCCTCGGCGCGCTGGAGCGCTCGGCGCCGCGGGTGCTGCTGATCGAGCTCTGGCCGTTCGGGCGCAAGAAGTTCGCGGTCGAGCTGGAGCCGCTGGTGCGCGCCGCCCGGCAGTGCGCGGAGCCGCCCGTCGTGCTCTGCAGCCTCCGCGACATCCTCGTCAACCAGCGACGCGACCAGGCGCGCCACGACCAGCGGGCCGCCGAGCGGGTCAACGCCTGGTTCGACGGCGTGCTGGTCCACTCCGACCCCGCGTTCGCCCGCCTGGAGGAGTCGTTCCGGCCGGCGACCCCCCTGGCCGTGCCCGTCCACCACACCGGCTTCGTGGCGCCCCCCGCGCCGGCGGTCCCGACCCGGCGGGCGCGGCGCGTCCTCGTCTCGGCGGGCGGGGGGATGGTCGGCGCGCCGCTCGGCTGGGCCGCGGCTGAGGCGCACGTCGAGATCGCCGCGCGCACCGGCCTCTCGACGACGGTCGTGGCCGGGCCGTTCCTGCCCGAGGAGGCGTGGGGCCGGCTGCGCGCGCGGGCGGCGGGGGCGCGCGACCTGGAGGTGGTGCGGAGCGTCGACGACCTCTGCGCGGAGATCGCGGCGTCGGCGGTCTCGGTGAGCCAGTGCGGCTACAACACCGCGATGGACCTGCTGCGGGCCGGGCGCCCCTCGGTGGTGGTGCCCTTCTCGGAAGGGAAGGAGGACGAGCAGGGCCGCCGGGCGCGCCGGCTGGCGCAGCTCGGCGCGGTGTCCGTGCTGGACCCGCGGTCGCTGACCCCGGCCGCCCTGACCGAGGCCGTGGCGCGCGCGGCGGGCGACCGGCCGCGGTCCCACGGGCTGCGCCTCGACGGCGCCGAGCGCACCGTGGAGATCGTCGCCCGGATGGCGGGCCTCGTCGCGGCGGGGGCCGCCGCGTGAGCGCCTCCGGCTGGCTGCGCCCCGTCGCCGGGGCGCTCGATGACGCCCCCGCGCCGGTGACGGTGTTCATCCGTGACGACGACGGTGGGTGGGACGACACGCGGCTCGCGGCGTTGCTCGACGTCGTCGCCGCGCACGGCATGGCCGTCGACGTCGCGCTGATCCCCGCCGAGACCACTGCGCCGCTGGTGCGCGACCTCGCGCTGAGAGGCCGGGGGATGCGGCTCGGACTGCACCAGCACGGCTGGAGCCACGCCGATCACGAGGCCGGGGGGCGCCGGTGCGAGTTCGGCGCGGCCCGTCCGCTCGCCGCCCTCGACGCGGACGTCGCCCGGGGGCGGGCCCGGCTGCTCGGGATGCTCGGCGACATGCTCGACCCGGTCTTCACGCCGCCGTGGAACCGCTGCGTGCCGGAGCTGGCCCCGATCCTCGTGTCGTGCGGCATCCGTGTGCTCTCCCGGGATCTGTCGGCGGGGACCCTCGATCACCCCGGCCTCGTGGAGGTGCCGGTCGGCGTCGACTGGTTCGGCGGGCGCCGCGGCGTCCGCTGGACGCCCGGCGACCTCGGCGAGCGGATCGCGCAGGCGATCCGCTCGGGCGATCCGCTCGGGCTGATGCTCCACCACGCGGTCACCGATCCGGCCGAGCTGGCCCGGATCGACGACCTGCTCGCCCTGCTCGGCGGTCACGCGCGCGTGACGCCGGTGTCGATCATGGACGTCGCCGGCGCGCGCGTCACCGGGGCCC
>JAEMRL010000398.1 GCA_016463385.1 Thermoleophilia bacterium | reverse complement strand
GAGCCCAGCACGAGCACCGCCCGGTGCTCGCCGAGCCGCTCGCGGATCGCGGTCCCGGCCGCCTGCGCGGTGGAGTAGGGGTCGCCTGCCATCGCCGCACTATCGCACCCCGCCCGGCCGGATGGCGGCGCGACCATCAGGCGCGGGTGAATGTGCCGATCGCCTCGGCCACCGTCTCGCCGGTCTCGCGCTGGGTCACGTCGGCGTGGACGACCATGAAGCGCCGCCCGCGGCGGCTGACGCGCGACTCGGCCACCAGCTCGCCGACCTGGCCGGCCTCCAGGAAATTCACCTTGATCTCGATCGTGACCGGGCGCTCGTCGCCCTCGAACACGCTGGCCACGGCGCGCCCCATGACCACGTCGATCAGGGTGGCGATGGCGCCCCCGTGGACCGTTCCCGCCGGGTTCAGGTGCCCCTCCTCCGTGGCGAGCGTGAGCGTGGCGGCGCCGTCGGCGCCCTCGCCGTCCGGGATGCCCACCATCTCGTTGAAGCCGGCGCCGGGCGCGGGCGGTCCGGTGTCGGCCATGTCCCGAGGCTAACGGCCCCCGCGGCGGCGCGCCCGCATGGGCACTCCCTCGCCCCACCCTGGCCTGGGCCACCTTTTGGTGCGATCACTGGAAGGGAAGGGCCCCACCGGGGGCCGGCGAGGATCGGGTGGACGAGATGGTCGCGATGCGGCTCGAGTGGGACGACGGCGAACGGCATCAGCGCGACTACGGACGCGTGGCCAGGGTGATGGGCCTCCGCGAGACGCCGCCGGACGGGTTGGTCGTCCACACCGCCGGGGCCACCGCGGACGGCGGCTTCCGGGTCTTCGACGTCTGGGAGTCGCGCGACCACATCGAGGCATTCTTCGCCGAGCGGCTGATGCCGCTGATGGGGGACGTCCTCGGCGGGCCGCCGCAGCCACCGGCCCGGACCGAGGTGTACGACCTCGACGTCGTCGTGCGGACGTGAAGCCGCCCGCCGGTCATGTCGTCGTCATGCGTGACGCGGCACGGCGTGGGAGGGTCGATGCCGTGCGTGAGTTCGAACTCGAAGCGATCCGGCGTGAGCTGGACGCCCGCGGCCTGTCGCTGGTGACGCGCGAGGTGCGCCGGGGACGCTGGCTGGCCTATGTCTGGGACCGCTCGCTGCCCCTCGAGGAGGCCGGCGGAGGGCGATCGGCGATCGGCCAGGCCACGACCCGCTCGGGCGCGGCCGCGGCCCTGCTCCGGGCGATGAACCAGATCGGCGAGAGCGCCGGACCGCGGAGCGCCGCCGACACCATCTAGGGCCGCACCTCGGACCGCGGCTGGGTCAGATGTGGAACATGGGCGCGCTCTCGAAGCGCGCCTCCCGCTCCTGCATGTCGGCGATCGTGAGCCCGGCGAGCAACTCGGAGAGCGTGGCGCGGGCCTCGGTCCAGACGGTCTCGCTGCCGTGCGCCTCGGCGTGCGGGCCCCCGGGGGGCGAGATGCGGCCGTCCACGGCCTCGACCACCTCGAGGATGCTCACCTCGGCGGGCAGGCGGCGGAACGAGTAGCCGCCCTTGACGCCGCGCTGGCTCTGCAGGATGCCGGCGCGGCGCAGGCCGGCGAAGATCTGCTCCAGGAAGTGCAGCGGGATGGCGCGCGCCTCGGCCACCTCGAGGATCGGGACCGGACCGGACGAGCCGCGCTGCGCCAGCTCGGTCAGCGCGAGGACGGCGGAGCGGCTCTTCTCGGTGATGGTGATCAGCGGAATCTCCCGTAAAACCGTGCCGTGATCGGGAGTTTAGCCGAGACGGAGCCCCCGGGCCGTCATTCCTCCACGAGCAGGAGGTTCACGTAGCCCTCGCGGGTGATCGTCGGGCAGTGCGTCTTGCCCTTCTTACCCCGGAGCACGTAGACCCGCTCGAGGCTGTCGATCCACGAGTCCAGATCGCCGACCATCAGCTCGTAGGCGCAGTCGGGGGTGTGCAGGATCATCCGGGGCCGCCGGCCACCGGGGGGAAGGCCGCTGTTGGGCGAGATCGGGAAGCGCTCGATCTCGGAGATCTCGTCGAGCCGGATCTCGCGGCGCTTGGCGCCCAGGAGCGTGTCGAGGACCGTCGGCACGAACACCAGGCGATCGTCGGTGACGCTCAGCGATCCGTGGCGCGACAGCCAGCCGTTCTGGAGGTCCGCGCCGCCCTGCTTGAGCACCTGCTCGTCGGGACCGGGCCGGTCGGCGTGGGGCCGCCGGGGGAGCTTTCGGTTCGGGTCACCCATGGGGGCGTACCGCCTGCCGCTCGAATCGATTGCGGATCGTCATGTGGGCGCAACTCCTAGAGAGACCGGGATCGAGCGGAGTCTATCCGCGCCCCGCCGGCCGATCCGTCCGAGAGCGACGTTAACGTCACCGGGCAGCCACCTTCGCAATCGGGGTTCCGACGGACACCTACGACGCATGGCTCGCCGATTTCCGCCACCGACTCGCCCAGCACGACGCGGGCGTCGCCGCTCTGGCTCGCGATCTGGCCTCCCGGACCCCCTGGACGGTGCGGGCGATGGGCGGATCGGGGTTCTCCCCTCCCCCGCCCGCGGCCGGACAGCCCCCGGACGTGCTCTGCGAGCGCGGCGGCGACGCGCGCCCGATCTGCTTCGAGGTCGAGCTCCCGGAGACGCTGGTGCGCCGCACGACGGTGATGCGGCTG
>JAEMRL010000047.1 GCA_016463385.1 Thermoleophilia bacterium | reverse complement strand
CGTTCCTGCTTCTCGGCCTGTCAGGCGCCACCGCGGCCATCGCGCTGCTGCCGCTGCGCGCGATGCGTGCCGGCGGCGGCCGCTCGGCCCTCTCGTTCGTCGAGCGCCACCGGCTGGAGCTGGCCGGCATCTCGACCTCGTGCCTGCTCGTCGCCCTGCTCGTCTTCGTGGGACTGATCTAGGCCGCGGGCGCCTCCCCGCCCCGCATGCGGACAGTCCCGGACGACGAGCGGCGCGCGCGCCTCGCGGTGCGGCACGCGCTCGCGCCCGGCCACCGCGTGGGGACGGTGGAGGCCGCGGTGGCCGCGATGACCTGCCTGCACGCGACCGAGCCCGCGAGCGTCCACCTCTCTGCTCACGCGCGGAGCGGTGCGACCCGCGACGACGTCCTGCGGACGCTCCACCGGGATCGGACCGTGGTGCTGCAACTGGCCATGCGACGGACGGTCTTCGCGTTCCCGCGAGATCTGCTGCCGGCGGTGCGCGGCAGCGCCGCGGCCCGCGTCGCCGCGCAGCTGAGCGCCCGCCTCGCCAAGGAGGTCGAGGCCGCCGGCCTCGCCGGAGACGGGGCCGCGTGGGTGGCCGGCCTGTGCGCGGCCGTGCACGAGCGGCTGCGCACGGGCCCGGCCACGACCCAGCAGCTCCGCGAGGCGATACCGGAACTGGCCCTGCGGCTCGAGGCTGCGCCGGGCAAGACCTACGGCGGGCGGTTCCCGATCGCGCCACGCGTCCTCTCCGTGCTCGCCGCCGGCGGCGGCGTGCTCCGCGGCGATCCCGCCGCGGGATGGAAGGTCTCGCGCCCGTTCTGGACGACCACCGAGGACTGGCTCGGCACGGAGCCCGCGCGCCTCACCGCACGCGAGGGCTACGCCGAGATCGTGCGCCGATGGCTCTGGAGCTTCGGCCCCGGCACGGAGGCCGACCTGGTGTGGTGGCTCGGTGCGACCAAGGGCGCGGTGCGCGACGCCCTCGACGACGTCGGCGCCGCCGAGGTCCGCCTCGACGACGCGAGCGTCGCCTGGCTGCACCCCGACGACACCGACCCGCTGCCCGCCGCCGAGCCGTGGGCGGCCCTGCTTCCCGCACTCGATCCCACCACGATGGGATGGCGGGGACGCGGCTTCTACCTGGGTACGCTGGGCCCGCACCTGTTCGACGTCAACGGCAACGGCGGCCCGAGCGCCTGGTGGGACGGGCGCATCGTCGGCGGCTGGACGCAGCGGCCGGACGGCCGCGTCGTGGTGGTGCCGGCCGCTCCTCTCCCGCGCGCCGCCCGCAAGGCGCTCGCCTCCGAGGCCGACCGGCTCACGGCCTGGCTCGACGGGGAGATCGTCCGCTCGCTCTACCAGTCCCCGCTCGCGCGGAGCCACAACGCCTCCGTCTCGCCGGGGGACTAGACCCCGGTCGGGGCGGGCTCCTCGGGGAAGGGGCGCGGAGTGACGCGACCGCGGCGGCGGTCCTCCTCCTGGGGCTCGCCGAGCGGCGCGGGCTGGAGCGGGGCGCCGAGCTCCATGGCCATGGTCACGAGGCGCTCCATGATGCGGTCGGTGGCCATCCGGTTGCGGCGCTTGCGCGGGCCGGGGCCCTGCACGATGTCGGACATGTCGATCGGCTCGCCGAACACGATCCGTGCCGGGCCGCGGAAGAGCTGGGTGTCCCACACCACGGCGGGCACGGTGACCACGCCGGGGCGCATCGAGAAGAAGCCGGCGCCGGGGTGACCGCGGCGCATGTGGCCGGTGCGGCTGACGTGGCCCTCGGGGAAGACGACCAGGCACTCCCCCTTCGCGAGGAGGTCCAGGGCGTGGCGGATCGCACTGATGTCGGCCTGGCCGCGCCGCACCGGGAACGCCTTCACCAGGCGCAGGAACGCCGCCACGGGGCGGTGCTTGAACATCTCCGACTTGGTCATCATGTGCGTGCGCCGGGGGCGGGCGGCGGCCATCAGCACCAGCGGGTCGGCCACCGAGACGTGGGTGCAGACGATCAGCAGCGCGCCCTCGGCCGGCAGGTTCGCGTTGCCCCGACGGCGCATCCGCAGCGGCGGCAGGTAGAGCAGCGGCATCACGAGAGCCCGCGAGAGGAGCCAGACGAGACGGTCGATCACCGGTCGCCGCGGCCCTCGTCGTCGTGGTCGTCGTCCTCGGGGTGCTTGGCGAGGTTGGCCTGGGCCTCCTCGATGATCCGCTGCGCCTCCTCGAGGTTCACCGCCCGGTAGAGCAGGCGCGTCAGGCTGCGGGCGTCGCGCGCGGCCAGGTGGTCGACCGAGCCGTCCTCCACCCAGAAGGGCGCCGCGTCGGGGTCCTGGCGCAGCAGCTCGACGGCCTGGTGGCCGCAGTCGAGCGTGAACGTGGCGATCGCGTAGCGCGAGGCGCCCGTCGACTCGGCCTCGGGCTCCCAGGGCACGAGCGGCGCCGAGCGCAACCCGCCCGGCTCGATCACCTCGGCCGCCAGCTCCACCTCGCGCCAGGCCAGGTCCACCGGCACGCGCAGGTCGAAGAGCAGGCTCTCGGCGTCCTCCACGCGGTCGGCCGCCGACGCGAGCACGGCCGCCACCCAGTGGGCCTCGGCGAACGACAGGCCCGTGAAGAGATCGGCCTCGTCGAGCAGCGGGGCGAGGTGGGCGTCGGGGCGGGTGCTCACGCCGACCGCGTACTCCTCCGGCCCGTAGGCGCCGGCCTCGACCTTGGCCAGCACGCGTACGGCGGCGCCGACGTCGCCGCGAAGCGGGCGGCGCCAGACCTCGAGGATCTCGAAGCGGTCGTCGATGGGCCGGGGCCCCTCGTCCTCCTCACTCATAAACGCCCTCCACGTAACGCGACAGGATCTGGGCCGCCCCGCGGACGGTCGCCATCGCGAGCCGGTAGTCCATCCGGGTCGGGCCGAAGAGCGAGATGGTCCCGAGATTGCGCCGCGGCACCCCGTAGTTGGCGGCCACCATACTGAGCCCGGCGAAGTTCTGATCCGGCAGCTCGGCGCCGATGCGCAGGTAGACCTGGTTGCGGCTGAGGGCGCCGCGCAGCAGGGCCAGCAGGGTGTAGCGCTCCTCCAGGCTCTCCATCAGGGCATCGATCGCCATCAGGTCGAGGTGGCGCTGCTCGGCGAGGAAGCGGGCCTGGCCGCCGATCACGATGCTCCCGGCGGCGCCGGTCGCGAGCTCGGCGATCGCCGGGGCGAGCACCTGGAGGAAGGTGCGCTCGGTGAGCGAGAGCGAGGGGTCGTCGAGCCGGTCCTCGATCATGCGCGAGCCCACGGTGAGGCCGACGATGCGGTCGTTGAGGAAGGCGCCCGCCCACTCGCAGAGGCCCGGATCGACGGCGCTCTCGAAGGCGAAGACGCGCTTCGTGACGGCCCCGGTGGAGGTGATCACGACGACCATCACGACCTGGGGCTGAAGCTGGAGCACCTCGACGTGCCGCACCGACGACGCCTGGGGCGCCGGCGAGGTGACGATCGCCAGCAGGTTGGTCACCTGGGCCACCACGTCGGCCAGCCGCTCGAGGGCCGCGTCCACCTCGCGCCGCATCTCGGTGAGGTCGAGGGCGGTCTCGACCAGGGCGGGCGCCTGCGCGGGCGGATCGCGCGTGAGGAGGGTGTCGACGTAGTAGCGGTAGCCGCGGTCGGTCGGCACGCGCCCGGCCGAGGTGTGCGGGTGGTTCAGGTAGCCGAGCTCCTCCAGGCGGGCGAGCTCGTAGCGCACCGTGGACGAGGCGAAGTCGATGCCCTCCCGGCCGGCGATGTTCTTGCTGCCGACGGGCACGCCCGAGGCGATGTGCTCCTCGACGACGGTGCGCAGGATCACCTCCTGGCGCGGCTTGAGGAGCTCCTCGCGGGGCTGCTCGGGGGAGTCGTCGGTCACGCGTAGTCCATCAGCTCGTGGAGGATGGCGTTCTGCACGAAGCGCCCCTCGCGGGTGAGCGCCACCTCGTCGGCGTCGTGGCGCAGCAGGCCGGCGGCGCTCAGGCTCGCGAGGGCGTCCGGGCGGTCGGGTGGGCCGGCCCAGACGAGCGGCAGGCCGCGCTCCAGCCGCAGCCCGAGCATCCAGCGCTCGCGGCGCACGTCGTCGGCGTCGAGGGGCTCGCGGCTGCGCGGGGGCGCCTGCCCCTCCGCAAGGGCGGCGAGGTACCCCTCGAGCGCGGCCGCGTTGCGCCAGCGCTCGCCGCCGACGGTGCTGACCGCCCCGACGCCGAGGCCGAGATAGTCGGCCGCCGACCAGTAGGCGAGGCTGTGCCGGCACTCGTGGCCGGGCCGGGCGAAGTTGGCCGTCTCGTACCAGCGGTAGCCGGCGTCCTCGAGCCCGCCGACGATCCGCCGGTACGCGTCGGCGCCCTCGTCCTCGTCGAAGGCCGGCGTGCCGGCGCGCGCGAGCGCGGTGCCGGGCTTCAGCTCGAGCTCGTACCAGGAGACGTGGTCGGGCCCGGCGGCGAGCACCTCGGCGAGGTCGCGCTCCAGGTCGACCGCGCTCTGGCCCGGGATCCCGAAGATCAGGTCGATGCTGAGGTCCTCGAAGCCCGCCGCGCGGGCGCAGGTCATCAGCTGCCGCGCCTGCGCGGGCGTCGCGGCCCGGTCGAGCGCGGCCAGCAGGTGCGGCTGGAACGACTGCACCCCGAGCGACAGGCGGTTGACGCCGGCGCGCCGCAGAGCGGCGAGCGCGGGGCCGTCCACCGACTCCGGGTTGGCCTCCATGCTCACCTCGGCGCCGGGCGCCAGGTGCGGGCGGATGCGGTCCATCAGCGCCGCCAGCCGGCGCGGCCGCATCAGCGTCGGCGTGCCGCCGCCCAGGTAGACCGTCTGCAGAGCGCCGATGCGGCCCGCCTCACGCTCGCGTTCCAGCTCGGCCAGCAGGGCGTCGAGGTACTCGTCGCGCCGGCCGAGGGCGCCGACGTTGACCACGAAGGCGCAGTACCCGCAGCGCGAGGAGCAGAAGGGCAGGTGCAGGTAGAGGTGGGCGACGGGGCTCACTTGCCGTTCCCGTCGTCTCCGATCTTCAGCACCGACAGGAACGCCTCCTGCGGCACCTCGACCGAGCCCACCTGCTTCATCCGCTTCTTCCCCTCCTTCTGGCGCTCGAGGAGCTTGCGCTTACGGCTGATGTCGCCGCCGTAGCACTTGGCCAGAACGTCCTTGCGGCGGGCCTTCACGGTCTCGCGGGCGAGGATCTTGCCCCCGATCGCCGCCTGGATCGGCACGTCGAAGAGCTGACGCGGGATGGTGCGGAAGAGGCGCTCCACCAGCAGCTTGCCGCGGGTGTAGGCCTCGTCGCGGTGGACGATCATCGAGAGCGCGTCCACCGTGTCGCCGGCGAGCAGCACGTCGAGCTTCACCAGATGGCTCTCGCGGTACCCGACGATCTCGTAGTCGAGCGAGGCGTAGCCGCGGGTGCGCGACTTCAGCTGGTCGTAGAAGTCGAGCACGATCTCGGCGAGCGGCATGTCGTAGACGATCTGCTGCCGGTTCTCGATCGGCTCCATCGTGACGAACACGCCGCGGCGGTCCTGGCAGAGCTTCATCACGGCGCCCACGCCGTCGCTGGGCACGAGGATCGTGCAGCGCACGAAGGGCTCCTCGATCATCGCGATGTTGGTCGGGGGCGGCAGCTCGGTGGGCGAGCGGACCGGCAGGATCTCGCCCATCGTCGTGGTGACCTTGTACTCGACGTTGGGGGTCGTCGCGAGGAGCTCCAGGTCGTACTCGCGCTCGAGCCGCTCCCGCACGATGTCCATGTGCAGCAGGCCGAGGAAACCGCAGCGGAAGCCGAAGCCGAGCGCCTGGGAGCTCTCGGGCTCCCACCGCAGCGAGGCGTCGTTGAGCGAGAGCTTCTCCAGGGCGTCGCGCAGGTCGGGGTAGTCGTCGGCGTCCACCGGGAAGAGGCCGCAGAACACCATCGGCTTGACCTCGCGATAGCCCGGCAGGGCCTCGGCAGCCGGCTCGGCCACGCGCGTGATCGTGTCGCCCACGCGCAGGTCGCCGAGGTTCTTGAGGCCGGTCACCAGGTAGCCGGTCTCGCCCGCCGCGAGCTTGCCCGTCGGGGTCATGACCGGCGCCATCACGCCGATCTCCTCCGACTCCACGACGAGGCCGGTCTGCATGCAGCGCAGCTTGTCGCCCTTCTGGAACACGCCGTCCATCACCCGGACGAAGGCCACGACGCCGCGGTACTGGTCGTAGACCGAGTCGAAGATCAGGGCGCGGGCCGGGGCGCTCAGGTCGCCGCTCGGCGGCGGCACGCGCTCCACCACCGCCTCGAGCACGGCCTCGATGCCCTCGCCGGTCTTGGCCGAGATCCGGAGCACGTTCTCGGGGTCGTCGCCGATCAGGTCCGCGACGGCCCGGCCGTGCAATTCGGGGTCGGCGGCCGGCAGGTCGATCTTGTTCAGCACCGGGATGACCTCGAGGTCGCCCTCGATCGCCAGGTAGGTGTTGGCGAGGGTCTGGGCCTCGATGCCCTGGCTGGCGTCCACCACCAGCAGCGCGCCCTCACAGGCGGCGAGGCTGCGCGAGACCTCGTAGCTGAAGTCCACGTGCCCGGGCGTGTCGATCAGGTTGAGCTGGTAGGTCTCGCCGTCGGCGGCCGTGTAGTGCACGCGCACGGCCTGCGCCTTGATGGTGATCCCCCGCTCGCGCTCCAGGTCCATCGAGTCGAGGACCTGGCTGCGCATGTCCCGCTCGCTGACCGCGCCGGTCAGCTGGAGGATGCGGTCGGCGAGCGTCGACTTCCCGTGGTCGATGTGGGCGATGATGCAGAAGTTCCGGATGTGCCCTTGGTCCACGGGGCTACTGTAGCGGCCGTCTCAGCCGGGACAGCACCTGCAGCTCGTGCAGCTCGAACGCCTGGGCCGCGGCGAGGTACCCGGCGCCCGAGGCGGCGAGCGCTGCGGCCATCGACAGCAGCTGCGCCGCCGGGCCCCGGCCGAGCGCACCGTCGATCGTCGTCCAGACCGCCCAGGCGAACAGCACCGAGACCCCGCTGGCCACCGCGCTGCGCGCCACGCCGTCGAGGATCCACGCCCGGTGCAGGCCGCCGAGCTCGCGCTCGAGCAGCCACACCAGCATCAGGAAGGTGATGATGCTCGAGATGGAGGTCGACAGCGGGATGCCGCCGACCCCGAGCGGCTGGTAGAGGGCGGCGTTGAGGGCGAGGTTGAGCACCACCCCGACCGCGGCGACCTTCGTCGCCACCATGGGCATCTGCATGCTGAAGAAGGCCCGCAGCACCAGGAGGCTCGCCCCGTTGAAGGCAAGGCCGATCGAGAAGTAGAGAAGCGCCGAGGTGGTGAGCGAGGTGCTCAGCTCGTCGAAGGCGCCCCGCTCGAAGACCAGGCGCACCACGGGCTCCCCCAGCACCAGCAGGAACGCGGAGGCCGGCAGCAGCATGAAGAAGATCTGGCGCACGCCGTCGGCCAGGGTGCTCCGCATGCCCTCGTGGTCGTCGCGGGCCGCCAGCCGCGAGATCGTCGGGAACAGGACGGTGGCGATCGCGACGCTGAAGATCCCCTGCGGCAGCAGGTAGAGCCGGAAGGCGGCGTCGATCGCACGGGGGGCGTCGTCGGAGACGAGCGTCGCGAAGATGCCGTCCACCACCAGGTTCACGTTGATCAGCCCGAGGCCGAGCGTCACCGGCAGCATCAGCAGCAGCACCCGGCGCACGTGGCCGTTGCCGATGCCGAGCGACAGCGGGAACGGGCCGAGGCCCCGCAGGGAGGGCAGCAGGTAGAGCAGCTGGGCGAGGGTGCCGACCAGGATCGCCACCGCGTACACCGTGATCTGCTGGTCGTCGGTGACGAAGGGCGTGGCCGCGACCAGCAGCACGATGATCACCATGTTCCACAGCACCGGCACGAAGGCGGTGGGCCCGAAGCGGTCGCCGGCCTGGAGGATCGCCGAGACCAGGCCGGTGAGCCCGAGCAGCACGACGATCGGGAACATGATCTGCGACAGGCGCACCGTCTCGTCGACCAGCTCGGGCGACAGACCGGGCGCGAAAAGGGGCATCACCCAGGGGGCCGCGAGCACGGCGGCGAGGCTGATCAGCCCGAGACCGACGCTGATCACGCCGACGAGAGCCCCCGCCAGGCGGCGGGCCTCGCGGTGGCGGCCCTGCTCCTCGAGCTCGGTGAACACCGGCAGGAAGGCCGCCGACAGGGCCGAGTCGGCCACCAGGCTGCGCAGCAGGTTCGGCACCGCGAACGCGATGACGAAGGCGTTGATGGCCCCCTGGGTACCGAAGATCGCCGCGGCGATGATCTCCCGCAGCAGGCCGGCGACGCGGCTGACGCCGGTCCAGAGCGCGAAGATCGCGGTCGACCTCCCGCGCCCCCCCGTGGCCGCCTTCGCGCTCACCTCTGGCCGCGATCCGGCCGGGCCGCTACCATGCAGCGCCGACCGACCCATGGAGGACGCCCCGCGTGGCGAACATCAAGCAGCAGAAGAAGCGCAACCGCCGCTCGCTCGAGCAGCGCGACCGCAACCTCAGGTACCGCTCGACCATCAAGACGCTGTTCCGTCGTCTCGACGACGCAGCCGAGACCGGTGATGGCGACCAGATCAGCGCCCGTGCCCGCGAGCTGGAGCACCTGATCGACCGCGCCTCCGCCGAGGGCGTCATTCACCGCAACAACGCGGCGCGCAAGAAGAGCCGCGTGGCCCGCATGGTCCAGAAGGTCGGCGCCACCAGCTAGTTCCGCGTGTCGTCCGGCGACGGCCTCGTGCCGCGCGCCAGGGCGAGCAGGTCGCGCGCCGCCGTCTCGAGCACCAGGCGCTCCCCGTCACCGGGTGAGCGCCTGAAGTCGAGCTGCGCCGACACGCGCAGGTCGAGCTCCAGGGCCGCGATCCGCGCCAGCGCCTGCTGGGCGGCCCCCGGCGGCATCGCCTGGGCCTGCTCGGCCAGGATCCGCGCCGGGTAGCCCTTGACACCCGTCGCGGCGCTGACGGCGTCCGGCGAGGGGTTCGGCCCGAGCGCCTGGGCCTGGGCCAGCGACCGGAAGCGGTTGGCCAGCTGCACCTGCATCACGATCGGAGGCGCGGGGTGGTCGCCGGTGGCGAGATCCTGCAGGAGGTCGTAGACCAGCGGCCCGTTGCCGCTCGTGATCGCGTCGGCGAGCTCGTAGACCTTCGCGTCGGGATGCGCGGGGACGATCGCCGCGATCATCTCGGCCGTGACCGGCTCGCCGTCGGCGTAGGCGGCGAGCTTCTCGGCCTCGCGGGCGAGATCCATCGCCGTGAGGCCCGCCTTGCGGGCATCGGCGCTGTCGACCATCACGCGCTCCACCACCGTCCGCGCGAGCGCCGGCGACACCGAGCCCCCGGCGCGCGCCACCTCGCCGCGGAAGTGGTCGACGAGCCACTTCACGCGCTCGCCGCGCTTGGCCTTGGGATCGGGGCCGTAGCGCAGCTCGCCTCCGAGCTCGACCACCGCGCCGTGCAGCGAGGGAGTCAGGGGGCCGGCCGAGACCATCGCCAGGCACGTCCCCTCGTTGGGCGCCTCCAGGTACTTCACGAGCGGCGCGGCGTCGGCCGCCTTCCACGCGTCCGCCCCCTCCACCAGCACGAGGCGCAGGCCGCCGAACGACATCGCCTCGCAGGCGGCCACGACGTCGCCGGCCGGCGTCTCCTCGGCCTTCACCCGCTCGGGCGGCATTCCCCCGTCGCGCTCGACCCGGCCGATCAGACGGGACACCGCGCGGTCGATCGTCGCCCGGTCCTCGCCCCAGATGGCGTAGGCGGGCTTCAGGGGTTCCGGGGCCATCGACGGGCCAGACTACCGGGTGCCCGCGACGACGAGCGCTCCGCTCCCGGCCGTGACGGTCACGTCGCCCGAGCGGTCGGTCCGCCAGGTCGCCGCTCCCGCCGCGGCGAGCGCGGCGAGCGTCTCGGGACGGGGGTGGCGGAAGGCGTTGTCCTCCCCCGCCGACACCAGGGCGACCCGCGGCCGCATCCGCAGCAGCTGGGCGGCGAGGCCGGGGTCCTCGGAGCCGTGGTGGGACACCTTCAGGACGTCGATCCGGCCCGTCACGAGCGGTGCCAGGGCGTCGCTCTCGGCGTCGGCGGTCAGTAGCGCCGTGAGGGCGCCGGCGCGCGCCAGCGTCACCAGGCTGTACGGGTTGGGATCGGCGCCGACAGGGCGGGCGCCGGCCGGTGACAGCACCCGCAGGCTCCAGCGGCCGACGCGCAGTCGCGAACCCGCCCGCACGAGCCGTACGGGCACGCCCCGGCCGCGCGCGCCGGCGAGGGCGGCGCGTGCGGCGGGAAGCCAGCCGTCCACCGGGTCGGGCGGGGCCAGCACGACCCCCACCGGGAACCGCTCGAGGATGTCGAGCGCGCCTCCCACGTGGTCGAGCGAGTCGTGGGTCAGCACCAGCAGGTCGAGCCGCCGGACGCCGGCGCGGCGGAGCGCCGCGACCACCGGCGCGGGCTCTCCCGGCGGACCGGTGTCGAACACGGCCGCGCCGCCGTCGGGGCTCCGCAGCAGGATCGCGTCGCCCTGGCCGATGTCGAGCGCCGTGAGCGCGGGGGTGGTGGGCCAGGG
>JAEMRL010000397.1 GCA_016463385.1 Thermoleophilia bacterium | reverse complement strand
GACATCCTCGACCTGGCCGGCCTCGGCGCAACCGCGGTCGCGGCTCTCACCGCGCAGGCCCTTCCCGCAGCCGACGCCGCGGCGCTCGCCGAACCGCTACTCGCCCAGACCGGCGGCAACCCGCTGATGGTCACCCGGCTGCTCGCGGACCTGCGCCGCGACGGGGGACCGGTGGACGCGGGCACGGTGCGGGCCGCCCGGCCGCCGGAGATCGCCGACATGGTCGGGGCGCGGCTCGACGAGCTCGGGCCCGACGCGTCCCGGCTGGCGACCGCCGTCGCCGTGCTGGGCACGGACGCAGCGCTCCTGCGCCGGGTGGCCGCCCTTGCAGGGCTCGCCATCGACGCGGCCGCGGAGGAGGTGACCCGCCTCGTCGCGGCGGACCTGCTCGTCGCGGGCGACCCGCTGCGTTTCGCCCATCCGCTCGTGGCGTCCGCGGCGCTCGACCGGCTTGCGTCGCCCGAGCGCGCCGTCGAGCACCTGCGCGCCGCACGACTCCTGGACGAGGACGGCGCCCGCGCGGCGGTCGTTGCCGCGCGCCTGCTCGAGGCCGTGCCCTCGGGCGAGCACTGGGCCGTGAGGGCGCTGCGCACCGCCGGCGAGGAGGCCCTCGCCCAGGGCGACCCGGCGGGCGCCTCCCGACTCCTTCGCCGCGCGCTGGTCGAGGGCCCTGACGAGGACGAGCGTGCCGCCATCGCCTTCCCGCTCGCGCGCGCCGCGGCCTTCGCCGGCGACGAGGACGCCGACGCGCGCATGCAGGCCGCCCTCGACGCCGCTCCGAACGCCACCGTGCAGGTCGTGGCCCTGCTCGACCGCGGTGACGCCCTCGTCGCGGCCGGGACACCGGAGCGGGCGCGAGAGGTCCTCGACCGGGCACTGGCGCTGGCCGCCGCGCCGGACGTTCCCGAGCAGCTCCGCGCCTATGCCGTCCTCGCCACGGAGACGGCGGCGTGGGTGCTGGGCGACCCCCGGCACCGCGCGACACCGACCGGCGTCGGGGAGGAAGCGGCCGCCCACGCACTGGCCGAAGCCGCTGCGCTGGCCCTCACCGGAGCGGGCGCCGCGGAGGACATCGCGGCCCTGGCCACGCGCGCGCTCGACGGGCTGACCGGCCTCGCCCGGCTCGGCGGCGGCTTCCTCGCGACCATGGCCCTCTGCGCCAGCGATCACGACGAGCCGCTCGCCCGGCTCATGGACGACGGCCTCGTGTGGGCCCAGGACGTCGGCTCTCCGCTGGCCACCGGCACATGGGAGGCGGGGCTGGGCATCCTCGCGGGCTGGCGCGGAGACCTCGAGGCCGCCGCCCTGCACTGCGAACGGGCCATCGCCCTGGAGGCCGAGGGGTGGGACCGCCACGCCCCGGCCGTGCGGGCCGTCGTGATCATCGCGGCGCTGGACCGGGGTGACGTCGACACGGCGCGCGTCGCCGCCGAGCCGCGGGACGCGTGGACCGGCCGCATCGACTTCCCCGCCTTTCTCATCCAGCGCGCCCGCACGCTGGCGCCCGAGGCCGCCATCGCCACCCTGCGCGCCGCGGGAACAGCGGCCGAGGCGATGGGCATGCGGTGCCCGGCGCTCGTGCCCTGGCGCGAGGCGCTCGCGCTGGCGCTCGACCAGCGCGCGCCCGACGAGGCCGCGGCCCTGGCCGCCGAGCACCTGCAGCTGGCTGAGCATCTCGGGACACCCAGGGCCAAGGGGACCGCGCTGCGGACGATCGGCCTGCTGACCCGCGACGCAGAACCGCTCGAGGCCGCCGTCGCCCAGCTCGCGACGTCCCCCGCGCGGCTGGAGCACGCCCGCGCAGAGCTCGCCCTGGGGGAGACGCTGCGCCGCGCCGGCCACCGGGTCGACGCGCGCGCCCATCTGCACGAGGCGGTGACGCTGGCCGAGCGGTGCGGGGCGACGGCGCTGGTGGTTCGCGCGCGGGACGAGCTGCGCGCCGCGGGAGGCCGAAACCGCCCCCGGACCGCTGACGGCGAGCTCACCCCGGCCGAGCGGCGTGTCGCCGACCTGGCCGCAGCGGGCGCGAGCAACCCGGAGATCGCCGAGCAGCTGTTCCTCGGGCGGCGCACCGTCGAGATGCACCTCTCGCGCAGCTACCGCAAGCTCGGTATCTCCGGACGTGGCGAGCTGGCCGCCCGCCTCGACGTCACTTGACGACGACCTCGCAGTTGCGCACGCGGTCCTTGCTGTCCTTGCGCACCCGGTCACGCCCGGGGCCGCAGTCGGCAACGTCCGCCAGGCCGCCCCGGATGTTGACGTAGTCGTCGCCGGGACCGGAGAAGATCCGGTCCTTGCCGAAGCCACCGGTGATGGCGTCGCTGCCGAACCCTCCGAAGATGAGATCCGCGCCGCGGTCGCCGGTGATCTCGTCGTCGCCGTCCTCCCCGTACAGGCGGTCGTTGCCCTTGCGGCCGAAGATCCGGTCGTTCCCGGCGCCGCCCTTGATCGTGTCGTTGCCCTGCCCGCCGTCGAGGTCGTCGGCGCCGCCGAGCCCCTCGATCACGTCGTTGCCGTCCTGGCCGACGAGCGTGTCGCCCTCATTGCTCCCGCGCAGCTGGTCGTTGCCCTTCCCGCCGACGCGCGTGGGCTGGTCGAGCTTCTCGGAGATCCCGGTGAGGACCGTCGCCGCCTCTGGGCCTGCCGAGGCCAGCGCCGGAGGCGG
>JAEMRL010000046.1 GCA_016463385.1 Thermoleophilia bacterium | reverse complement strand
CGTCGCCCCCCCGCGCGCGTGCGGCCGTGGCGAGGAAGAAGTGCACGTGGAGCCCGGCGAGCTGGCTCGCCTCGAGCCCGTGGGCGTGCGCGGTGAGGGTGAGCCACTCCTTCCAGCCCGCGGCGATCTGGTGGTGGCGGACGTAGGGCGGGTTGCCGAGGAAGAGCGTCCGCCCCTCGGCCGCCCCGAGGTCGGCCGTCCGGTAGTCGGCCACCACGACGCGCGAGCGGCCGGCGAGCCCGGCCGTGGCGAGGTGGGCGCGGCATGCGATGGCCGCCACGGGGTCGCGTTCCACGGCCAGCAGCGCGGCGTGCGCGACGCGGCGGCCGGCGGCGACCGCGAACCGGCCCGCCCCCGCCCCGGGGTCGACGACACGGCCGGGCTCGGGCTCGCCGGCCGCCCACTCCACCATCGACGCGACGATCGCCGGCGGGGTGTAGGTGGCCCCGTCGGGGCGGCGGCGCTCGGGGTCGCGCAGGGCGCAGAACGCCTCGCCGAGGGGATCGGAGCCCTCGGCCACCGCAGCCCGCAGCGCCGCCAGGACGCCGGGGGCCGGCGGGTCGGCGCCGAGGTCGCGCGCGACGGCGGTCTCCTCGCCGGACCAGCCCGGCACGTCGCGGGCGCCCAGGGCGATCGCCGCCCCGACCAGCAGGGATTCGGTGGTGAGCGCGCGCGCGGCGGCGTCGGGGGTCACGCCGGGAGACTAGGAGGGTGCGCGGACGCCCCTCCCCCGCGCCGCGGCCTGTCGTAGACTGCCGCGGGCGACGGAGGCGGATCATCGTGAAGTGGCGCAGGACGGGCGGTGACAGCGGCGATCTGGAGGACCTCCGGGGCTCCACAAGCCGCGGCACGGGGCGCATCCCCGGCGGCCTCGCCGGCGGCGCGGGCGGCCTCGGCATCGTCGGCGTGATCATCGCCCTGCTGGTCACCTTCATCGGCGGCGGCGGCGCGGCGGGCTTCACCCCCGACGCCGGCCTCGACAACTTCCCGCAGGCGCCCCAGGCGAGCAGCCCGCAGTTCGACGAGAACGCCCCCGATCCCGACGCCGACATCAAGGCGTTCATGCGCTTCGTGATCAACGACGTGCAGGACGCCTGGGCGGGGATCTTCGCCGACGCCGGCGAGCAGTTCCCGCGCACGACCCTCGTGCTCTTCAACGGCGGGGTGCGCACCGGCTGCGGCGCCGCCTCGTCGGACACCGGGCCGTTCTACTGCCCGGCCGACCGGCGGGTGTACCTCGACCTCGGCTTCTTCCGCGAGCTGCGCGACCGCTTCGGCGCGCCCGGCGACTTCGCCCAGGCCTACGTCATCGCCCACGAGGTCGGGCACCACGTGCAGAACGTGCTCGGCATCCTGCCCCAGGTGAACCAGGCCCAGCGCGACCGCCCGGACGAGGCCAACGAGCTGTCGGTGCGCCTCGAGCTCCAGGCCGACTGCTTCGCGGGCGTCTGGGCGCACACCGCCTACCAGCGGCAGATCCTCGAGGACGGCGACCTGGAGGAGGGGCTCACGGCCGCCGCCGCGATCGGCGACGACCGCATCGCCGTCCAGTCCGGCCAGCGGGTGAACCGCGAGAGCTTCACCCACGGCACCTCCGAGCAGCGCACCCGCTGGTTCCTGAAGGGCTTCCAGGGCGGCGAGGTGGCCAGCTGCGACACCTTCTCCGTCGGCTCCGACGAGCTCTGACCGGGGCTCAGTCCACCGGCCCCGGCGGGCGCAGCACGAGCACGGGGCAGGGCGCATGGTTGACCAGGTAGTGCGCGAAGCTCCCGAGCGCCAGCCGCTGCGGCAGGCTGCGGTGCGCCGCGCAGATCAGCAGGTCGACGGCCTGGCCCGCGGCCCAGTCGCAGGCCTCGGCGGGTGGATAGCCCTGGAGCAGCACGGTCTCGGCCTCGGGCACCTCGGCGCCGACCGACTCCAGCCACGCCCCGGCGCCGGGCATCAGCTCGCCCGGCGTGGGCTGCGGGGCGAAGCCGATCGAGTAGGGCACCGGGTACTGCACGACGTGCACCAGCGAGAAGCGCGCCTGGCCGAGGGCCCGCAGCTTGCGCCCCTCGGCGAGCGCCCGCCGCGAGGCCTCGGAGGCGTCGATGCAGCAGGCGATGTGGCGATACGGGGCGTCCATCCCACTCCTCGGGTCGGCGCGCGGGGCGTCAGGACTGTAGACCTGTGGGGATGAGCGCGGAATCCGCAGGCCCGGCACCGGGCACGACCTCCATCGCCGACCTGCTCACGGCGGGACGGACGCGCTCGCTCGAGTTCTTCCCGCCCCGAAGCGACGAGGCCGAGCGCCAGTTCCACGAGGCGCTGGCCGGGCTGGTCGATCTCAGGCCCTCGTTCGCGTCGGTCACCTACGGCGCGCTCGGCACCACCACCGATCGCACGCGCGAGCTGGTGGTCGGGATGAACGCCGAGCACCCCTTCCCGACCATGGCCCACCTCACCTGCGTGGGCCACACCCGTGCGGAGATCGATCGTCTCCTCGACGAGTACGCCCGGCGCGGCGTGCGCAACATCCTGGCGCTCGGGGGCGACCCGCCGGCCGACGGCAGCCCGCCGGGGGGCGAGTTCACGCACGCCATCGAGCTGGTCGAGGTGGTGCGCGCGCACCCCGGCGGGTTCTGCATCGGGGTCGCCGCCCACCCCGAGCTGCACCCGCGCTCGGGCGACCGGGCGAGCGACCGGCGCAACCTCGCCGACAAGCTGCTGCTCGCCGACTTCGCCGTGACACAGTTCTTCTTCGACGTGGAGCACTACCGGCGCCTCGTGCAGGAGCTCGCCGACCTCGGCTGCGACCGCCCGGTGGTGGCGGGCGTGATGCCGTTCGTCAGCGCGGCCGGGGTGCGGCGGATGGCGGCGATGAACCGCACCGACATCCCCGCCGATCTCGGTCGCCGCCTCGATCTGGTGGCCGACGACCCCGCCGCCGTGGCCGAGCTCGGCGTGGAGACCGCGACCCGCCTCTGCGCCGCCCTGGCCGACGCGGGCGCTCCCGGGATCCACCTCTACACGCTCAACCGGGCCGCGTCCGTCCGCCGGGTGTGGGACGCGATACCCGGCTGACTCCCGGCGCGAGGTTTCGGCACCGCCCCGGCGCGGGCACCTGCCGGTCGATTCGATACTCCGGACCGGAGGCACAGTGGGAATCATCGCTTTCATCATCCTCGGACTGCTGGCGGGCATCGTCGCCAAGCAGCTCCTCCCCGGGTCGGACCCGGGCGGCATCATCGTCACGACGCTGATCGGCATCGCCGGCGCGCTCGTCGGGGGCTTCCTCGCCGGCGCGATCTTCGACGCCGACCCGCTGGACGAGTTCTTCGACATCTCGACCTGGCTCACGGCGATCGCCGGTGCCGTGCTCCTGCTCTGGCTCTACCGCCTGTTCGCCGGCTCGCGCGCCGGCGGGCACCGCACCACCTAGCGCGGCCGGCGGCCCGTCCTCGTGCCGGTGAGCGCGGGGGCGGGCGCGTCGGCGCCCGGCTCGGGCACCTCCACCGCCCCGGCGTCGATCAGGGCCTCGAGCGCGCGCACGGCCTCGGGCCAGAACTGCAGGCCGGAGTTGCGGCGGCACTCGGCGAGCGCCTCGTCGCGCGACATCGGCGATCCGTAGCCGCGCGCCACGGTGATGGCGTCCCAGGTGTCGGCCACGGCGATCAGGCGGGCGCCCTCCGGGATCTCCTCGCCGACCAGGCCGTCGGGGTATCCGGCGCCGTCCCAGCGCTCGTGGTGGTGGGCGACCCAGGCGACCTGATCGTCGCTCAGCACCTCCTGCACGATCCGCGCGCCGAGCGCTGCGTGCTCCTTGACCTGGTGGTACTCGGCGGCGGTGAGGCGGCCCGGCTTGAGGAGGATCGTGTCGGAGACGCCGATCTTGCCGACGTCGTGCACCAGGCCCGCCTCGCGGAGACGCGAGGCCTCGACCGCCGTCCACCCCACCGCCGTCGCGAGGCGCACCGCCATGTCGGCGACGCGCTCGGAGTGCTGCTGGGTGTAGGCGTCCTTGGCGTCGATGGCCCGCGCGAGGGCGCGGAGGGCGTGGAGGGCGTTGGCGCGCTCCATCCGCTCGGCCCGCTCGTCGGCCGACAGGTCGTAGGAGGCGTCGGGGGAGTAGGTCACCGTCAGGTCCCGGCCGTGGCTCTTGGCCGCATAGAGGGCGCTGTCGGCCAGCCGGAAGAGCTCCTGCGGGCCGCCGGCCGTGGCGAGGTCGCAGACCCCGCAGGACGCCGTCAGCGAGCCGACCGTGGGGAACGGGGTGTCGCGGATCGCCTCGCGGACGCGCTCGGCGGCGGCGTGGGCCTCGCGCGACGATGCGCACGGGATGATCCAGGCGAACTCCTCGCCGCCCACCCGGCCGATGATCTCCCCCTCGCGCGCGCAGGCGCGCAGGCGCTCGGCGGTCTCGCGCAGCACGAGGTCGCCGGTCTGGTGGCCGTGGACGTCGTTGACCTGCTTGAAGTGGTCGAGGTCCATCAGCACGACGCTGAGCGCCGTGCCGTCGCGCTCGGCGCGGGCGACCTCGCGGGTCAGCCGCTCGTGGAACTCGCGGTGGTTGGCGAGGCCGGTGAGGGGGTCCGACACCGCGCGCAGCTCCAGCTGCGAGCGGGCCTCCGAGTTGGCGATCGCCAGGCCGACCATGCGGGCGAACTCGGCCAGCGTCTCCTCCGCCTGCGCCGGCAGCCCGCCGGCCCTGGTGCTCATGGAGGCCACGGCGCCCCAGAGGCGGCCCATCAGGTGCACCGGCGCGGCCACTCCGGCGCGGAACGCGAGGGCGGCCTCAGGGCCGTCGCCGACCGGGCACTCGTCGATGCGCACGGGCTCGCCGGTCTGGTGCACGCGGGCCGAGGCGGACGAGCCGTCGAGCGGGATGCGGACCGAGCGCGCCCGCTCGCTCACCGCCTCGTCGATGCCCCACGCGCCCGCCACGACCCCCTCGCCGTCCATGAAGCGCACCACCCGGCCGCCCTCGGCCTCGAAGAGGCAGGCGGCCTCCCGGGCGACCAGGTCGAAGACCACCGAGGGGTCCTCGCCCGAGGCGACGGCGATCGCCACGCGCCGCAGCGCCGCCTGCTCGGCCTCGCGGCGCCGCAGGGTGCGGTAGAGGTCCTGCATCTCCTCGGAGGAGAGCGTGAACGAGCGCTCCAGCAGGTACCGCTCGGTGTCGGCGGTGCCGTAGGTGGACGCGACCCGCTCGAGGAGCGTCGCCCAGGCGGCGGCGTCCGGCGGCGTCGTGGCATCGAGGCCGAGGCGCCGGAGCTGGCGGTCGAGGAGCGGGTGGCTCACCCCGCGGTCTCGTGGATCGTGGTCAGCGTCATGGTCTGGTTGTGGAGCTCGCAGAGGCCCGAGGCGTGCGGTGAGATCTCCCCGTAGGAGTAGAAGCCGATCTGCTGGACGCCGTCGGGCAGGCACTCGACGGCCGCCTCGATCTCCTCCTGCGTGCGCTCGCCGAGCACGAGGCGGCGGCCGACGCAGCTGACGCCGAGGGCCAGGGTGGGTCCGGCGCCGGCGCCCCGGTCGACCATCAGGGCGGCGTCGGCGGCCCCCTCGATGAGCCGGTCGACGTTGGCGCGCATCAGCTGGGCGCGCGCGCCCTCGGGCATGTCGCCCGCGAAGGTCATCGACTGGTCGTCCTCGTCGACGGCGAGGATGGTGCGCACCAGGCTCGCGTCATCGGGGCGCGCCCCGGCCGGCCGTATCGCGAGGGGGAAGAGCAGGCCGGTGGCCGGCAGGCCCCCCGAGAGCTCGCCCAGGTAGCTCTTGTAGAGGTCGAGCGCGGGGCGGCCGTCGAGCTCGTAGAGCACGTTCGCGCGGGCCCGCGTGACCGTCCGCTCGGGACCGAAGATGTCCCAGCCGCCCATCGACCCGTGCCCGATCCGCAGGGCGTCGCCGTAGAGGCCGACCCCGCGCACGATGCCCGTGGCGGGCCGGCCCTCGTCGAGCACCCAGGTGGCGCCGAAGCGGTCACCGTCGGCGGCCAGGCCGCCGGTGATGACCACCGACGGCGGCAGCACCGAGTTGAGGCCGCGCACCAGCTCGCTCCCGTTCACGGAGAGGCCGTCCGACAGCACCAGCACCCCGCGAAGGGCGGGGTCGGCGAGCCGGCGCGCGATGTCCTGGCCCGCCGTGAACGACTCCTCCGACGCGCGGACCGCCGCGGAGGCCGTGCGCAGGGTGCTCGATTCGAAGCGGGCCGCGGCGACGACGATGCTGTCGTCGCGGAGGTCGGTGCCGATGATCTCGCCGGCCGTCGAGCAGCCCACGATGCTCGCGCCGGGGAAGGCGCGCGCGAGGTCGTCGAAGGGCCGCGGGTCGGCGCCGAAGCCGGGGGCGCCGAAGGCGATCACGAGGGTGCGGTCCGAATCGAGGCCCGGCAGGGTGTCCGACCAGCCCGTGGCGGCCGTGTACGAGAGCGTGGCGAGCTGCACGTCGATGACTTCCCCGTCGGGAGACCTGGCCCCGCACCCATCGGCAGCCCCGATCGCATGCTTGACCTCTGGCCCCGTGGCTAATGAGGAAACGCCCACGACCGAATAGCGTTGGGGCATGCACTCGAACGAACCCCTCGACGTCGCGACCAGCGCGGTCCCGGCCCTCGAGCCCCACGTGATCGTCCTCTTCGGGGCGACCGGCGACCTCGCCCGGCGCAAGCTGCTGCCCGGGCTGATGCACCTGACCCGCGCCGGCCTGATGCCCGAGATGCGGGTGATCGGCACGAGCTTCGAGGACTTCGACCACGACCAGTTCCGCGCGTTCGCCCGCGCGTCGTGGGACGAGTTCGGCCGCGCGCCGGTGCCCGAGGACGAGTGGGACCGCTTCGCCGCGCGCCTGGTGTACATCAACGCCCGCGAGGGCGCGCTCGGCCTCTCCCAGATGGCCCGAGAGGTGGTCGAGGAGATGGGCGTATCGGTCCGCTTCCTCCACTACCTGAGCGTCCCCCCCGCCGCCGCCACGACCGTGGTGACGACGCTGCGCGACGCGGCGCTGGTCGACCGGGCGCGGATCATCATGGAGAAGCCCTTCGGGGTCGACCTCGCCAGCGCCCGCGTGCTGAACGCGGCCGTCAACCAGGTGTTCCCGGACGACCGCGTCTTCCGCATCGACCACTTCCTCGGCAAGGAGGCGGCGCAGAACATCCTCGCCCTGCGCTTCGCCAACGGCCTCTTCGAGCCGATCTGGAACCGCCAGCACATCGACCACATCCAGATCGACGTCCCCGAGACGCTCTCTGTGGAGGGCCGCGCGGGGTTCTACGAGGGCACCGGCGCCTATCGCGACATGGTCGTGACGCACCTCCTGCAGGTGCTGGCCTTCACCGCGATGGAGCCGCCGACCGCCCTCGAGCCCTCCGCGATCGGCGAGGAGAAGGACAAGGTCTTCCGGTCGCTGCAGCCGATCGAGCCGCGCGACGTGGTTCGCGGGCAGTACGACGGCTACCTGAAGCACGAGGGAGTCGACCGCAACTCCCAGACCGAGACCTTCATCGCGCTGCGCTGCCACATCGACAACTGGCGCTGGTCGGGCGTGCCCTTCTTCCTGCGCACCGGCAAGAACCTCGCCGAGGGCGCCCGCATCATCTCGATCGCCTTCAAGGAGCCCCCGCGGAGCATGTTCCCGATGGGCTCGGGCGTCGGCCAGTTCGGCCCCGACCACCTCACCTTCGACCTCGCCGACGCCACGCGCATGTCGCTGTCGTTCTACGGCAAGCGTCCCGGCACGGGCATGCGCCTGGTCAAGCAGAGCCTCCAGTTCTCGCTCCACGAGGTGGAGGAGCACGTCGACGACGTCCTCGAGGCCTACGAGCGGCTGATCTACGACGCGATGATGGGCGACCACACGCTCTTCGCGAGCAGCCGGGGCATCGAGAAGCTGTGGGAGATCTCGCAGCAGCTCCTCGACCACCCGCCCGAGGTCTATCCGTACCCGGTCGGCTCGTGGGGTCCGCGCACCCCGATGAACGAGCTGATCGCGCCCCGCACCTGGCGCCTGCCCTTCGAGAGGAAGTGGCGCGGCCCCAAGTGAGCGGCCGGCCGGCGGAGCGCGCCGGTCAGTAGGTCCGGTTGTTCACCAGGGCGTCCCCCCGTCCGAGGATCCGGCCGCCGACGGTGCGTGAGGCGATGCTCGGGAACATGACCACCGAGCGCGCCGAGACGTGGTCGAAGCCCAGCGTGTGGCCGCCCTCGTGCACCATCACGCTCTGGAGGTCGATGCCCCGCCGCCGCCCCGACCCCGTGAAGTAGCCGCCGGGGCGCGAGCGCCGGATGCGGGTGTCCGACTCGATCGCCCGGCCCCGGCTGACCCAGGTGAGGGTGCAGGCGACCGTGCCGGCGCAGACGCCCCCGAGCCGGCCGACGTCGCCGAACTCCACCAGGCTGACGCCGTCGCGGCCGGTCGCGCGCCCGCTCGATCCGGCGTAGCTGAAGCGCGCGCGCGAGGCGTCGGGGATGTCGGGGCAGTGGGTCCGGTTGGCGTTCCAGGTTCCGCGCGACTTGCGGATCGCCGTCAGCGCGCGGGCGCGGCTGAGGCCGGGGGGCGTGCGGGCGGTGCCGAGGCGCCAGCGGATCGGGAACCGGGTCCAGCGGAAGTCGGCCCGCGCGCTCGCCGGCGATCCACAGCCCACGCGGGCTCCGCCGGTGGTGGCGCCTCCCGCGACCGTGCGCAGCCCGGCGACGACCAGGGTCAGCTCGCCCGCGCGGTCGAAGAAGCTCGCGTCGAGCGCCGTGCCCCGCTCGTCGAGCGAGGCGGTGGCCAGCAGCGTGCCGTCGGCCCGCCGCACGGCGAGGACGGGTGCGCCCGCGTCCGCCGTGACCTCCTCGCTGCCGCCCGGGGGCGCGGCGAGGTCGGGCGGCGCGCCGGGGAAGTCGCCCCAGCCGGTCACCTCGGGCACCGGGGGAGGGGTGACGGGCGCGACGGGCGCGGTCGTCCCCGGTGCCGTGACCGTGACGGGGGCCGAGGTCACCGGCCGGCCGGGCTCGTCGTCGTCCTGGAAGAGGGAGATCGCCACGGCGATCACGCCGAGCGCGGTCGCGGCCGCCACCGCGAGGCCGCGGGCACGCTCGCGCGTCACGTGGCGCCCCGGAGGGCGGCGATCGGGGCGAGGGCCTCGGCCGTGGGGCCTGCGGGTACGAACTCGAGGCCGACCGGCCCCGTGTAGCCCACCGCCTCGAGCCGCTCGACGACCCGGCGCAGGTCGACCGTGCCGGTGCCGGGGGCGCCCCGTCCCGGGCTGTCGGCGTACTGGACGTGGCCGATCAGCTCGGCGACGCCGTCGCACTCCTCCACCGGATCGAGGCCGGCCCGGGCCGCGTGGTAGGCGTCGTAGAGGACGCGCACCGAGTCGTGGCCGACCGCGCGCACGAAGGCGGCCGCGTCGGCGGGCGTCGCGACCAGCGGGTCGCGGACGTCGAGGGCGTTCAGGTGCTCCACCACGATGCGGGCGCCGAGGGCCCGCGCCGCGTCCCCGGCGGCCCGCACCACCTCGGCGGCGCCGTCGCGCTGCGCCGCCCGCGGGCGCCCGGGGTCGTGGCGGCCGACGAGCAGGTTGACCGTCTCGCCGCCGCAGGCCCGCACCACGCGCGCCGCCGCCCGCACCGCCGCGAGCACCTCGTCCTCGCGCCCGGGGACGTTGCAGAAGCCGCGCTCGCCGGCGGCCAGGTCGCCCCCGTCGGCGTTCACCAGAACGGCCCGCAGGCCGGCCGCCCGCACGGCCGCGATCCACTCCTCGGCGACCGGCGCCGGCGGCCACCAGGCCTCGACCTCGCCGAACCCGGCCGCCGCCGCCGCGGCGGGCCGCTCCAGAGGGGGCAGCTCGGGGAAGAGGGTTCCGAGATGTGCGGAGAAGCGGATCATCCGGCCTCCCCCCGCCGGCGGAGCTCGAGGATCAGGGCCGAGTGGTCGAGGTCGGCGCCGATCTCGTCGTGCAGCGCCGTGAACAGCTCGGTGACGCGCTCGGCCAACGGCAGGCTCACGCCCGCCTCCCCGGCGAGCGCGGCGACCGTGCGCAGGTCCTTCAGCTGGGTGGCGACGCGCGCCCCCGGGGCGAACTCGCCCGCGAGCATCCGCTCGCCGTGCTCGCGCAGGATGCGGCTGTCGGCGAAGCCGCCGAGCAGCGCCTCGCGCACGGCCGCGGGGTCCGCACCGGCGGCCTCGGCCAGCAGGAGCGCCTCCGCCACGGCTCCGATCGTGACCCCCACGATCAGCTGGTTGGCGGTCTTCGCCACCTGCCCCGCCCCGGAGGGGCCGATGCGGGTCGAGCGGCCGAGCGGCGCCAGCACCTCCTGCACCGCGGCGAAGGCCTCCGCGTCGCCCCCCGCCATGATGGTCAGGGTGCCGTCCTCGGCTCCGCGCGCGCCGCCGGACACCGGAGCGTCGAGGTAGGCCACCCCCCTCGCGGCGAGACGCTCGGCGTGCGCGCGGGCCGACGGGGCCGGGATCGACGCCATGTCGACGACCACCGCGCCGGGGGCGAGGGCCCCGGCCATCCCCTCGGGCCCCCAGAGGACCTCCTCGGAGGCCGGGCCGTCGGCGAGCATCA
>JAEMRL010000045.1 GCA_016463385.1 Thermoleophilia bacterium | reverse complement strand
CTCTACGCCGACCGGATCGCCGACGCACATGCGTCCTTCGAGTCGGCGGCGGCCCTCTACCGCGCCTCGTGGGAGGCGGCGCCGCCGCGCAGCTTCGGCCGCCTGGTGGCCTTCGTGAAGTCGGCGACGCTCGCGGGCGAGCCCGAGTTCGCCGCCGCCTACGTGCGCGAGGCGCTCGGCGGCGCCTGCGACTCGCCCACCTCCTGCTACGCCCTCGCGATCGCCGCCCTGATCGAGGACGACGACGCGATGGCCGCGCGCGCCGCGGTGGCGATGACCGAGGGGGACGCCGCGTTCCTGCGGGCCGCCGAGGCGCTCGCCGCCCTGGCCGCCCGCGACCGCGGCGGATACGCCCGGGCGGTGGCGGCGATCGTCGCCGACTTCGAGGGGCGCGAGCAGCACCTCACGGGTGTGGCGGTGGCCGACACGGCCCTGCTGATGGAGGCGCTCGCCGAGCGGCGCGACATGGCGGTGCGGCCGCCGTCGGAGCTGCTGCCCGACACGGTCTGAACAGCACCTGACCCGCGGCGCCCCCGCCGGGGCGTTTCCGTCCGTGTTCGGTACGGTGAATTTCGTGGGTGAGGCGCTCCTCATAACGCTGCGCGAGGGCTTCGAGGCGGCGCTGATCGTCGCGATCGTGCTCGCCGCCGTGAGCCGCGGCGGCCTTCCCGGCCTGCGGCGCTGGGTGTGGATCGGCGCGGCCGGCGCGGTCGTGCTGTCGCTGGCGATCGGGCTGGTTCTGCACCTGACCATCGACGACCTCACGGGCGTCGCGCGGCTGCGCACCTTCGCGCTGATCTGCCTGGCGGCGGCCGGCCTGCTGACGTGGATGGTGTTCTGGATGCGGGGGCACGCGCGCTCGCTGAAGGCCGATCTGGAGGATCGCGTCCAGGGCGCCGCGTCGCAGTCGGCGCTCGCGCTCGCCGGGGTCGCCTTCGTCGCCGTGGCCCGAGAGGGGCTGGAGACGGCGCTCTTCCTGGTCTCGTCCACCACCGCGAGCAGCGGTGGCCAGGTGCTCACAGGGGGGCTGATCGGGCTGGCGGTCGCGGTCGCCCTCGGCGCCGCCGTCTACCACGGCAGCCGCGTCGTCCCCCTCGGGGTCTTCTTCCAGGTCACCGGCGTGCTCATCATCGCGTTCGCGGCGGGGCTGCTCTCCCGGGCCGTGCAGTTCCTGCAGGCCGCCGGCGACCTCGGCACGCTGAACGACGCCGCCTACAACCTGACCGGCCTCACGTGGCTGACGGTGCAGACCGAGTCGGGCAGGTTCCTGGCGGGGATCCTCGGCTGGGATCCGCGCCCGAGCGCCGAGCAGGTCGCCGTCTACGTGCTCTACCTCGTCCCGGTGCTGGTCGTGTTCTTCCGGGGCCGCCCGCGCCGGCCCCGGAACGACCCGGTTCCCTCTCCCGAGGGCGCCGGGGCGGCCACGGGCTGACGCGTCAGCCGGCCACCCGGTGACGGGGGTCGAGGAAGGCCAGGCGCGCCCGGCCGCGCTGGATCCCGTGGGCCGCGGTGCCGTCGGGCAGGCGCAGCGTCACCCTCCAGGCGAGCCCGCGCACGCCCTCCTGCACCAGTTCGTCCACCCGCTCCACGACCGCCGTCACCCGCCCCATGCCGAGCACCTCGAGCGCGATCCCCTCGCCGACGGCCGGGGGCATCAGCGGCGCTCGGTCAGTGGAAGGCCTCCCAGATGAGGCCGATCGCGACGAGCACGAGCACCAGAGCGGCCGAGCGCACGACGGTGTCGGCGATCTTCAGCGCGAGGGGCCGGGGCGGGTAGGGCGTGTCCATCGCGTCGCGGAGCGTGAGGTCGTCCTCGGTTATGCGGCGTCTCTTCACGATTCCCCCGGTTGGACGAAGCCCGACTCGTATGCCATCACGACCGCCTGGATCCGGTCGCGCAGGCCGAGCGTGGAGAGTATCCGGGCCGCGTGGGTCGTGACGGTGGCCTCCGAGACGACCAGCCGCTCGGCGATCTCGGCGTTGGAGAGGCCGCGCGCCATCAGGCGCAGCACCCCGGTCTCGCGCTCGGTGAGATCGGCGAGGGCCTCGGGGATCGCCTGCCCCGGCGGCGGCCGGCGCACGAAGTCCTCGATCAGGCGCCGGGGCAGCGCGCGCTCGCGCAGCTCGGTCGTCCACGCTGATCTGGTTCGTGATCGTCGCGATCGCGGTCGGCGTGCTGGCGGCCGTCATGCCCGCCCGCCGGGCGAGCAGGCTCGACGTGCTGCGGGCGTTGCAGTACGAGTGATCCGCCTGCCCTAGGCTCTCGCGCGATGCGTGAGCCGGACGGGGCGGGGGCCGGAGCCGGGCGGCTGCACGATGCGGCCGCCCAGCTCCTGCGCGCCAACTGGCGCTCGGGCCGCGCCGCCGACGGCACTCAGTACGGCTACACCCGCCCGGACCCCGCGAAGTACCCGGACCAGTTCCTCTGGGACTCGTGCCTCAGCGCGGTGGCGTGGAGCCACGTCGAGCCGGCCCGGGCACGGCGCGAGCTACGCACCCTGCTGGCAGCGCAGCGCGCGGACGGGCACATCGGCCACACGGTGTTCTGGGGCGGGCCGGTGCGCCTCAGCCGGGCGCTCGGTTACAACGTGGTGCACCGTCGCGACCGGGCGACGGCCACCATCCAGCCCCCGCTGATCGCATGGGCGTGGGCCGAGGTCGCCGACCGCTCGCCCGACGACCCCGGCTTCCGCACCGAGGGTCTCGAGGGGCTGCGCCGGTATCACGCCTGGCTCGAGCGCGAGCGCGCCGACGCGGATCGGCTCCTCGGGATACTGCAGCCCGACGAGTCGGGGCTCGACGCGACCCCCGCGTACGACGGCCCGCTGGGATGGCGCGCCCACCCCCGCCCCGGCTTCCTCGCCCTTCTCCGCTTCAACCGGCGGCGCGGCTTCTCGTACCGCCGGGTGGTCGCGGACGGTGGCTTCCACGCGACGGACGTGCTGGTCAACACCGGATGGGCGCTCGCCTGGGAGGCGATGGGGAGGCTCGGCGAGCCGGGTGCCCAGGCGCGCTCGGCGGAGATCGTCGAGGCCCTGGTCGCCCACCTCTGGGATGAGCGCGACGGGATCTTCCACCCGCGGGGCCCCCGCGGCGAGCGCCTGCGGGTCGCCACCTGGGCCGGGCTCGCACCGCTGATCCTCCCCGGGCTGCCGCCCGAGATCCGGAGGAGGCTTGTGGACGAGCACGTGCTGCGCGCCGGCCGCTTCGCGGTGCCGTTCCCCGTGCCGAGCGTCAGCGTCCAGGAGGCGACGTTCCGCCGCCGTCACACGGGGTGGCCGATACGCAGGTACTGGCGTGGGCCGAGCTGGATCTTCTCCACCCGCTTCGTCATCGACGGCCTCCTGGCCGCCGGGCGGACGGAGGCGGCGCGGGATCTCGCCCGACGCACCGAGGCTCTCGTCCTGCGCGAGGGGTTCCGCGAGTACTACGACCCCTTCACCGGTGCCGGGATGGGCGGCCGCGCCTTCTCGGTCAGTGCGATGGCCCTCGACTGCCGGGCCCGAGTGCGCGCCCTGTGACGGCGTGCAACCCACCGGCAACCGGCAGATAACCACCGGTCGACGGCGTCCGAGTGCACTAGGGCCTCCACTCACGACGGGAGGCACCCACATGAGAAGACGCCACGGAAGCGCCAAGCGGCGCGCCCTCGGGGCGGCTGGAGCCCTCACCATCGCTGTCGTCGGCGCTGTCGCCGCGGCGCAGGGCGCGCCTGCGCCCGAGCCCGCTCCGGGGGCCTCCACCCTCGAAGGCCGCGCGATCCTGCCCGCGACGACCTTCCGGCCCGGCCCGACCTCGGGCGCGCACATCGGCGCCGGGCCGTTCAACGGGATCGCACCGCCCTTCCCCGGGGCCCAGCCCGTCCAGGGCTTCTCGGCCGTCCTGCGGAATCGCGACGGCAGCTACGACGTCATGTCGGACAACGGCTACGGCAGCCTCGAGAACTCCGCCGACTTCGTGCTCGCCGTGCACCGGATCAGGCCGTCGTTCGCAACCGCCAGGGGCGGCGCGGGCACGATCGCCGTGACCCGGCGGACGGTGCTCAGCGACCCGCGGAACCACATCGACTTCACCATCGTGAACGAGTTCACGAAGACGCGCGTCCTGACCGGCGCCGACTTCGACATCGAGTCGATGCAGCGCGCCGCGGACGGCACGCTCTGGTTCGGCGACGAGTTCGGCCCGGTCCTGCTCCACACCGACGCCCGCGGGCGCGTACTCGAGCCGCCGGTCCGGCTGCCGGATCCCGCCGATCCGTCGAAGGAGCTGCGTTCGCCCCAGAGCCCGTACTCGGAGGAGTCGAGCTCGGTGCGCCTCATGAACGCGGTGACCGCCCACGCGCACGCCAACGGCGCCACCCGCACGCCGGTCTTCTCGCCGTGGGAGGTGATGCTCGCCGATGGCATCCCGGAGACCGGCATCCCGAGCCGTGACGCTCCCCCCGCCGGCTCGGGCGTCGCCGCCGCCTCCAACGAGATCCACGACGTCGCGAAGATGAAGGCCGCGGGCTACTCGGTCGTGCCGTACACGGTGAACACCACGGAGCGGATGGTGCAGCTGATGAAGCTCGGCGTGAACGGGCTCATCTCCGATCGCCCCGACCTCCTGAGGGCGGCGGTCGCCGGGTTCGACGCCGACGCCGACGGGACCCCGGGCGACTACCTCGGCGCCGACGGGCTGATCGACCCGGCCAAGTTCGACGCGCAGGGCCACCGGGGCGGCCGCAACCTCCGCCCCGAGAACACTCTTCCCGCGATGGAGGTCGCCCTCGACAACCTGATGACGACGCTCGAGACCGACACCGGGGTGACGAAGGACGGCGTGACCGTCCACGACCACGACCCCTACATCGAGAGCGCCAAGTGCCGGCGCGCCGACGGGTCGGCCTACGGTCCCGACGATCAGGTGCTGGTGAAGGACCTGACGGCCGCCGAGATCCAGTCCCAGTTCATCTGCGACAAGGTCTTCCGCGGCCCTGAGCAGCTGAACGATCCGTCGCTCTCACCGGTCACCGTCGCGTTCGCTGCGCAGGAAGGCCTGCCCAGCCCGTACGTGATGCCGACCACCCAGCAGCTCTTCGACTTCACGACCTTCTACGAGCGCTGGTACACCGACGGTCCCGGCGCCTCCGCGCCCGACGCCGCCCTGCGCCGGGCCAACGCGGCGCGCGTCCGCTTCAACATCGAGACGAAGACCAACCCGCGCACCGACCTCGACGAGCACGGGATCGCCTACGACGCGCGCACCCTCGGGCCGGACGAGTTCGTCGCCGCCCTCGCCGGGGTGATCGAGGACAACGACCTCGAGCAGCGCGCCGACATCCAGAGCTTCGACTGGCGGACCCTGATCGGTGTCCAGGAGGAGCACCCCGCCATCCGGACCGTCTATCTCTTCGGAGACTTCGCGAAGTTCGCCGATCCGACGATCACCGACTCCGACGACGGCACGAACCTCCAGCCTCAGGGCGGAGACACCAGTCCCTGGCTGGCCGGCCTCGTGTGGCCCTACCGCGACACCGCCGTGAGCACCCCGTTCCGCGCCAAGCAGAGCGGTGGCCTGGAGGGCATGGCGCTGACGCGCGACCGGCGGTACCTGAGGCCGCTCCTCGAGCTGCCTCTGGTGGGCGACGACCCGAAGACGCTGCAGATCCTCGAGTACGACCTGAAGCGTCACCGCTTCACCGCCCGTCACGACACCTACACGCTCGAGCAGCGGGGCACGAACATCGGTGACTTCGTCATGTTCTCGGCCACGAAGGGCCTGGTCATCGAGCGCGATCCGACCCAGGGCGACCTGGCCGGCTTCAAGTCGATCTACGAAGTCACCTTCGCCCCCGGGGGCGGGCCGGCCGAGAAGCGCCTCGCCGCCGACCTCATGGCGATCGACGACCCGGCGGGCATCTCGTCCCGTGGCGCCGCGGACGGCGACGTCGGCCTCGGGAGCCGGTTCGCGTTCCCGTTCACGACCATCGAGGACGTGGTCGTGCTCGGTCCGGACCGGATCGGCGTGCTGAACGACAACAACTTCCCGTTCAGCCTGGGCCGGCACCTCGGCACGAAGGCGCCGGACGACAACGAGTTCATCGTGCTGCGCCTGGCCACACCACTGGGCTGAGCCGGCGCACGTTCCGCGCCGTCACCCGGAGCCGCGCCGCGGCTCCGGGTGACGGACGCAGGACGTCAGTTCTCGCAGGACTTCGTGATCTCCGCGGTCGAGCAGGAGTCGGTGCCGAGGCCGCCGTTGGCGAAGTCGGAGCCCGCGTTGCCCGCCAGCGTGTCGTTGCCCGACTCGCCGAAGAGGAAGTCGCTGCCGCCGTCGCCGAAGGCGCGGTCGTTGCCCTCGCCGCCGCGCAGGCGGTCGGCGCCGCTGCCGCCGTTCATGACGTCGTTGCCGGGACCGCCGACGATCCGGTCGCCCGCCGGGCCGCCGTTGATCGTGTCGGCGCCCACCTGACCCCAGATCGTGTCGATCGCCGCGCCGCCGTCGAGTGTGTCGCGCCCGGGGCCGCCGTAGATGTTGTCGCGGCCGGCGTCGCCGCTGACCGTGTCGATGCCCTGGCCGCCCTTGAGGCGCCGGTCGTTGCCCGCGCCACCCTGGACCTGGTCGTTGCCCGCGCCGCCGTCGGCGACGTCGGAGTCGGCGCCGCCGTCGAGGCGGTCGTTGCCGTCGGCGCCCAGGAGGACGTCATCGCCCGCCGAGCCCACGAGGCGGTCGTCGCCGGCGCCGCCGTCGACGTGGTCCGCGTCCTCGGCCCCGTTGACGTTGTCGTCGCCGTCCTCGCCGAAGATCCGGTCGATGCCGGTGCCGCCGTTGGCGGAGTCGTCACCCGCGCCGAGGCAGACGATGTCGTTGCCGCCCAGCCCGTTGACGGTGTCGTTGCCGCCGAGCGCGACGATCACGTCGTCGCCGGTCGTGCCGTTGATGGTCTCCCCGGCCTCGGTGCCGACCTGCGTCGCGAGGCGCGCCTCGCAGGTGAACCCGACGCCCGACTGGTGGGGCGTGGCGGCAACGGCGAACCCGGCGCCTGCAGCGCCGATGACGCCGATCGCGGTGATCGCGCCGAGCCGCCGCATTCCGATACGCGGGGTGGTCTTCCGAGCCATTGAGAACTCCTCCTTGGACATCCGTGCGTGGGCCCACGCCGGCCAGTTCCCCCACACTGACCACGCGACCCCCCGCCGCGTAAAGAGGCTGGCGTTGCGACCGAGCCGATTCCAGCGTTTCGTCTGTTGCAAGTTTGCGCCGGCCCTCACGAGAGGGGGCGCGGGCCTCCATCGCGGGCGCGGGCGATGGCGAGGGCGCCGAGCCCGGCGGCGGCGAGGCACGCGACACCGCCGATGGCGAGGCCGCCCCGGGGGCTGAGGTACTCGGAGACCGCGCCGATGATCGGCGCGCCCAGAGGGGTGCTGCCGAGGAAGGCGACGGCCCACAGGGCCATCACGCGGCCGCGGAACCGCGGCTCGGCGGTGAGCTGGAGGGTGGTGTTGCCAACGGCGAGGAACGTGACGCTGGTCGCCCCCACGACGGTGAGCGCGATCAGGGCGACCCAGACCGAGGGCGCGGCGGCGGCGGCGAGGATCGCCACGCCGAACATCGCGGCGGCGATGCTCAGCGGCCTCAGCCCGGTCCGCCCACGGCCCGCCACCACCAGGCCGCCCGCGATCGCCCCCACGCCCATCGCCGAGGTGAGCAGCCCGTACGTGCCCGCTCCTCCGTCGAGGGGGCCCTGGGCGAGGAGCGGCAGCACCACCTGGAACTCGTAGGCGAGCGTCCCGACCACGGCGAGCATCATCAGGGGCACCAGCAGGTCGGGGGTGCCGGCCACGTACCGCAGCCCCTGGCGGACCTGCCCGGGGGCACGCTCCTGCCGGGGCGCGGGCCGCAGCGCGCTCGTGTCCATGCCGGCGAGAGCGACCACCACGGCGATGTAGCTGACCGCGTTGATCAGGAAGCAGAGCCCGGTGCCGACGGTCGCGATCAGCACCCCCGCGACGGCGGGGCCGACGGCGCGCGCCGTGTTCACCAGCACGCTGTTGAGGCTTACCGCGTTGCGCAGGCCCCCGGGGCCGACCATGTCCTGGGCGAACGACTGGCGGGCGGGGTTGTCGATGGCGGTCACGACGCCGAGCCCGAGCGCCAGGGCGATCACCATCCAGAGCTCGACCGCCCCGGTGACGGTCAGCAGCCCGAGCGTCAGCGCCATCGCGCCGAGGGCGCACTGGGTGGCGATCAGGATCGTCCGCTTGTCGAGCCGGTCGGCGAGCAGCCCGCCGTAGGGGGCGAGCAGCAGGATGGGCAGGAACTGCGCCGCCGCCACCAGGCCGAGGGCCGTGCCCGAGCCGGTCAGCTCCAGCACCAGCCACGCCTGCGCGACGGTCTGCATCCAGGTGCCGACGAGGCTCACGGCCTGGCCCGCGAAGTAGCGCCGGTAGTTCGGGGTGCCGAGCGCCGCGAACGTGGAGGCGGCCCAGGCCGTCACGGGCGCGTCTCGTCGACGCGCGAGAGCGCCTCCAGCGCCGGGAGGGCCGACAGAAGGGCGTCCACGGCGTCCGGGTCGAGCTCGGCGAGCCGCGCCCGAAGGATCTCGGCCCGGCGGGCGCGCAACCGCGTCAGCAGCCGCGCTCCGGCGGGCGTGGCGGCCGCGGTCGTGCACCGGGCGTCGTCGGGGTGCGCGGACCGCGCGACGAGCCCGCGCTCCTCGAGCTGCGCCAGCACCCGCGACAGCATGGTCGGGTTGATCGCCTCCGCGGCGGCCAGGTCGCCGGGGCGCGTCGGCCCCTCGCGCACGAGCGTGGCGAGCACTCCCGACTGTGTGGCCGTCAGCCCCTCGTCGGCGGCGGTCGTGCGCAGCCGGCGGCCGGTGCGCATGATCGCGTTACGCAGGCGGATGACGGACTCCTCGTCCATCGGGGATGCGCCTCCTCGGGCCAGACCGGCCTCCTCTGCATCGTTATTTGCTTGCCGAAAGGCAACTATAGCGCCGCCGCTCACCATCCGCCCCGCTTCCGCCGATGGTGTGGGGATGGATCTCTCCGCCCGGCGCGTCGCGGTCGCGTGCATCCTCCCCGTGATCCTGGTGACCCTGCTCGCGAGCGCGTGGGCCGGCTGGTACGTGGGCGAGGACCGGGGCACCGTGGCCGAGCTCGGCGGGCAGGCGAGCCTGCAGGCATCGACCACCGAGGCCCTCTCGGCCCTGTCGTCGGAGGTCTACGCGCTCGACGGCCTCGGCGCGCTGCCCGACGACGTGCCAGGCGAGCTGACCCCCTATCTCACCGGGTCGATGACGCTGGAGGGCAGCGGGCGCACGTTCCTGGAGCTGGCCGACCGCCGCGGCGCAGAGGCGCTCGCGCGGCTCGACGCGGCCGATGCGCCGCTGCGCGACAGCACCCGCCGGGCGCTCGCGCGCATGGAGGAGGAGGACCTCGCCCGTGCGGCGGTCGGCCGGATGCCGGCAGGGACGTCGGTCACCGACTACGCCGACGCGATCACCGAGCTGCAGGCCTCGTTCGCCTCGGCGCCCGCGAGCACCCAGGCGGCGGTCGACGCGCTGGTGCGGCTCGGGGAGTCGCCGTCGCCGTGGCGGCGGCCCGGGTTCGTCGGCGCGCTCGCCGCCCTCTGGCTGGTGACGATCGCCGCCGCCGCGCTGATCGGGCGCTCGGTCGCCCGGCGCCTGCGCCGCGCGGGCGAGAGCCTCGACGCCGAGCGCGCGCACATGGAGGAACTGCGGCGGCGAAACGGGCGCCTGCTCGAGATCGTCGACGCCAGCCGCCGCGTGGCCTCCGGCACCGACATGGAGAGCGTGGCCGACGCGCTCGCCGCCGAGGCGGCCGCGCTCCTCGACGCCCCGGCCGCCGCGGTGTACCTGCTCGACGGGGCCGTCGCGACGCCCATCGGCAGCGCCGGCGGCCTCTCGCCGCAGCCGCTCGACGCCGGCGCGGGCATCCTCGGCCGCGCCCTGGACACGGGGGCCCCCGCCCTCGGTGTGGTCTCCTCCGATCCGGCTCTGCCCGGCATGTCGCCGGTCGCGGTGCTCGCCGCGCCCCTGATCGCCGGCCGCCGGATCATGGGCGCGATCGTCGTCGGACGCGAGGCCGGGGCACCGCTCGACGACCAGCACGCCGTGGAGCTGCGCCTGATCGGCCTCGCCGCCGCAACGGCGATCGAGGGAGCCCGCGCGCACCGCTCGGCGACGGCGCTCGCCTTCACCGACGCCCTCACCGGCCTCGGCAACCGCCGCCGCCTCGACGACGACCTCGCCCGCGCCTGCGCGCCCGGCGCGCCGCGGCCGGTCGGCCTTGTGATGATCGACGTCGACCACTTCAAGAACTACAACGACACCCACGGCCACCCCGCCGGCGACGAGGTGCTGCGCAGCGTGTCCGCGATCGTGGCGGCCAACGTGCGCGAGCAGGACGTGGTCTACCGCTTCGGGGGCGAGGAGCTCTGCGCCATCCTCCCGGGCGCCCGGCCGCCTCGGCGGGCCGACGTGGCCGAGAGGGTCCGCGCGGCCGTGTCCGCGCACGCGTTCCCC
>JAEMRL010000044.1 GCA_016463385.1 Thermoleophilia bacterium | reverse complement strand
AGTCCGGTGGGCGTCTATTCGATCATCTGGTCCGGCATCGGCGATCAGGCGGGCGACATCACCGCGGGCCCCGACGGCGCGATGTGGATCACCCTTCCCCGGAGTGGTCTCATCGGGCGCGTCTCGCCGATCGGTGAGGTCGCGACGTTCGGCGCCGGCCGCGGCCTGGCCCCCTCGGCCATCGTCGCCGGGCCCGACGGAGCGCTCTGGTTCACCGAGCCCGAACGCGAGCGCGTCGGGCGGATCACGACCGACGGCACGATCACCGCCCTCGCCACCCCGGGGCTCGCTCCCGAGCGGATCGTCGCGGGCGCGGACGGTCGCCTCTGGTTCTCGACGCGGGCCGACGACGGCATCGGGCGCATCGCCACGGGCGGCGCCCTTGACGTCGTCCCGGTACCGCCCGCGGTCGGCATCTACGGCCGCGGCCTCGCCGCCGCCCCGGATGGCGGCGTCTGGGTCACGCTCGGCGTGGGCCGCAGCCTGGGCAGGATCAGCCCGGAGGGGGTCCTCCAGCGGTTTCCGCCGGCCGCCCGCGTGACCTCGCGCCGCAGCATCGGAGCTCGCGCCCTCCGCGTGGGGGTCCGCTGCCCCTCGGGCGCGGCGATCGACTGCCGGGTGGCGCTGCGACTGCGACTTCGCCGGACCGGACGGCTGATCGGGTCGGCCCGCTTCGCCGTGCTGCCTCCGGGTGGCCTCGCGCAGATCGAGATGCCCGTGCCCGTGCGCTGGCGCACGGCTGCCTCGCGGGGGGCGCTCGGGGCATCGCTGACGCCCCTCCTGCACCCCGGTGTCGCCTTCGGGGAGGACCGGGGAGTCCCCGTCGATCCGGGTCAGGACCCGCAGGACACCATCGGCCTGAGCGGTCTCGGCCCCGTCGCCCGTCGGGGCGCGGAACTGTTCCTGTCGAACGGCTGCACCGCGTGCCACCGCATCAAGGGGGTGGGCGCGCCCGGTCCCGGTCCGGAGCTGACGCGCCAAGGGAGGGAGAGGCGCTCACCGGAGCACTACCGCCGCCTGCTGAGGGATCCGCCGGGCGACGTCATGCCCTCCTACCAGGGGTTCACCGCGGCGCAGTACCGCGGCATCGGCGTCTTCCTGAGCGGCCTCGGGACCCGTTACCGGTAGGCCATCCCCGCGTGGCCGGCCCTCAGGCGGGAGCGGGAACCGCCTCGGTGTCCCGGGCGTAGCCGAGCTCTTCGTAGAGCTCCGGCGCGATCGTGAGGAAGACGTCCACCAGGTGCGGGTCGAACTGGCGACCGCGTTGGAGCCGGAGCTCGTCGAGCGCCCGGTCGAGCGGCCAGCCGGCCTTGTAGCGGCGCACGGAGACCAGGGCGTCGAAGACGTCGGCGATCGCGCAGATGCGCCCGGGGAGCGGTATCGCGTCGCCGGCGGTGCCGAGTGGGTAGCCGGTGCCGTCCCAGCGCTCGTGGTGGGTGCGGGCGATCATCTCGCCCAGCTGGAGCAGCGGTGACTCGGAGCCCGCGAGGATGTCGGCGCCCCGGAGGGTGTGGAGTTTCATGATCTCGCGCTCCTCGTCGGTCAGCCGGCCGTCCTTGAGGAGCACGTAGTCGGGTACCCCCAGCTTGCCGATGTCGTGGAGCACGGCCGCGTCGCGCAGCTCCTCGGCCTCGGCCGGGCCGATGCCCGCGGCGAGCGCGAGGGCCTCCGCGATCCGGCTCATGCGGACGATGTGCAGCCCGGTCTCGTTGTCGCGCTGCTCCGACGCCGCGCTCAGCCGGTGGACGACGTCGAGCTGGGTGGCCCGGAGCTGCGCCGTGCGCTCGCGCACCTTCTCCTCGAGCACGGCGTTCAGCCACTCGGCGCGCCGGCGCTCGCGCGTCTCGGTGAGGTGGCTCACCAGGCCGATCGCCAGGGTGCCGACAGCGAGGGCGACGAGCGGCTCGACGATCTCGAGGACCGTCCCGCGGCCGAAGGCATGGAAGGCGAGCACGACGTAGGCGACGGCGACGACCCCGGCGGCGGCGGCCACCCGGCTGAAACGGACGCGGATGCTCAGCAGGGGCGCGAAGACACCCAGGCCGACGATCGCCAGGAGGTCCGCCCACAGCGGCGCCTCGCGCAGGGGCGCATCGTGCAGAGCGGTCCAGATGGCGTTCGCCTGGACCTCGGGGCCGCTCATGGGGTTGTCCGACCCGGCCGGGGTGAGATGGACGTCCTGGAGCGACGGCGCGGTCGCCCCGACCACGACGATCGCGCCGCGCAGCGCCTCGGGCGGCGTCCAGTCCGGGTCGATCACCTCGGAGAACGGGATGTGCGCGATCGTGCCGGGACCGCCCCGGTAGTCGATCAGCGCGCCCCCGGCCGGCATCGCGCCGGCCGGTATCGGCCGCCCGTGCACCGCCGTGGCCACGGCGCCCGCGATCGTGTCGAGGCCGTCGACCGAGGCCTGGAAGCGGCGGATGACGCCGCGGCCGTCCTTGGGCAGGTGGCTGGCCGCCGGGATCGCGCCGATCTCGGCCAGGTTGGCGTCGCCGCCGAGGATGTTGGTGGTGCCGCCGGCACCGATCTCGCTGGTCGCGAGGATGGTGCCGGGCGCGCGCGCGACCGCGTCGTACAGGGCGAGGTCCTCGGCGGGCTTGCTCGCCTCGGTGAACTGGACGTCGTAGACGATCAGGCCGGCGCCGGCCGTCCGGAGGGCGTCGATCGCCTCGCCGTGCAAGCTCCGCGGGAAGGGCCACTGCACGCCGAGGTCTCCGAAGGTGACGTCGTCGATGCCGACGACGACGACCTCGGGCGCCGGCTGGGCGCCGCGCGCGGCGAAGCGCAGGTCGACCGTGTCGCGCTCACCGCGCTGCAGGAGGCCGCTCGCGTCGGCCGCCAGCCCCCCGACCGCCGCGAGCAGGGCCACGCCGCAGGCCAGGAGGACGCGTCGGCTCACCGGCTCAGCGGCGTGCGCGGGCCAGGTAGACGCCGCCCGTGCGGACCAGGACGGTCTTCTTGCGTGCGACGTCCCGCACCGCCACGGCGCCCTCGGTGACCCGGGTGAGCGTGCCGGCGCAGGTCTCGCGCGTCATCCACACCGTCCCACGGACAGTGGCCACGCTGTTGCGGCCGTGCGTGCGGTACCTCCCCTTGGAGTCCTTCCCCCAGAGGGTGCGCCGCACCGGCCGGCGGACCGCGTTCTCGCCGTGGCTCGCGGCGCGCCTCACCGTGGCGCACGACGGAGCCGGGCCGCGGAGGTGGATGTCCACCATGCCCTTGGAGGAGATGTTCTGGCGCAGCTGGAACACGCCCCCCCAGAAGGTCGCCGACTGGGTTCCCCCGCCCGGCAGGGCGCTGACGACCGCGATGCGGCCCCGGGTGGAATCGATGACCGAGCCGGACGGGAGCGTCGCGCCCGCGCGCAGGAACGTGAAGCCGGTGGCGCCCGGGCGGCGGACCCGGATGACTCCCGACACGGGCTCTGCGGTCACCGTCCGCCCGGCGGCCGGCCGAGCCCCCGCGGCGGCATCGAGCGTTCTGGCCGGCCCGTAGGTCACCCCCGATGCGTTCTCGGCGACCGTCCGGAAGCGGTGGGCGCCGCCCGCGGCGAGACCGGAGAGCGTCACCGAGACGGTCTGGGGCGCGGCCGAGGCGGCGATCGCCACCGTCTCCGAGGTGAGCCCGTACGAGGCCGTCGGCCCGTGCTCGACCGAGAAGGTCGTGGCCTGCGAGTTGGGACGCACCGTGGCCGTGACGGTCGCCGTTCCGTCGCCCGCGATCACCGCCGTGCCGGCGGTGACGCCCGGCCCGATGGTGATGCGGCCGATGCGGTCGGCGTCGCGCTCGGTGAACCACATGTTGCCGTCGGGGCCGGCGGCGATGCCGAGCGGCGACGCGCCGGGCGTGAGCCCGGCGCTGAACTCGCTGACGATCCCGGCCGTGGTGATCCTGCCGATGCGGCCGGGGCTGGTCGCCTGGGTGAACCAGAGGTTCCCGTCGGAACCCGCGGCGATGCCGCTCGGGCGGCTGCCGGGCGTGACGCCGGCGGTGAACTCGGTGATCACACCGGCCGGTGTGATGCGCCCGATGCCGTCGGCCTGGGTGAACCAGAGGTTCCCGTCGGGGCCGGTGACGATGTCCTCAGGCGCGCTGCCCGTGGTCAGTCCCACGCGGAACTCGGTGATCGCACCGGCCGGCGTGATGCGGCCGATCTTCGCCGGGGTGCCCTTCTCCGTGAACCACACGTTCCCGTCCGGTCCGGCGGTGATCCCCGTCGGCGCGTTGTTGTTCTGGAGTCCCGCGGTGAACTCGGTGATCGCGCCCGCCGGGCTGATCCGGACGATCCGCCCCGGGTTCGCGCTCCATGCGGCCCAGAGGTTCCCGTCGGGGCCCTCGGTGATGCCGCGCAGGGATCCGCCGGGGGTCAGGCCGCTGCTGAACTTGGTGACCGCGCCGAGGGTGGTGGCCCTTCCCACGTTGTGGAGCAGCGCGTTCTGCGTGAACCAGACGTTGCCGTCCCGGCCGGCGGCGATCCCGGAGAGGCCGCCGCCGAGCGTCATGACCGATGTGAACTCCGTCACCTCGCCCGAGGTGGTGATCCGCCCGAGCCGACCGATGACGGAGTCCTCGGTGAACCAGAGTGCCCCGTCGGGGCCCGTCACGATGTCGTGCGGGCGGCTCCCCGGTGTCGGGCCCGGGAACTCGGTGATCGTCGGGTCGGCGACGGCGGGCGAGGCCAGGACCGCGAGCGAGCAGAGCGCGACGGCGGTCGCGACGAGGGGACGCATTCCTCTTCCATCGGCATCCTGCAGCCGGAGTCGAGCAAGCGAGTCCTCGACACACCCCTGCGCGTGGGCTCAGGTCAGTGGTGCGTCTCCAGCCAGGCCAGCGCGTTCTCGGCCGCCTCCAGGGCGCTCGCGCCGGCGAACGACTGCCCGGCCGCCGACGGGCGGCCCGAGGCGATCTTCAGCGCCTGCCACCCTCCGTCCCCGGAGCGGGTGATCTTCAGCCGGAAGCCCGCCGCGCGGAAGTGGTCGCGGATGTGGGCGAGGCGCATGCCCTCGGCGCTCGGCCCGCCCGGGCTGCCGGTCGCCTCCTCGGCCCAGGTGCGCACCTCCGACCACCGCCACACCCGGGAGGGGCCGACCCGGCCGAGCGGAGCGGGGAACCCCTCGGAGGCGACCGCCTCGTCCACCCTCGACCGCGGGATGTGGAGCCTCCTCGCGATGTGCGCCCGGGTGACCAGATCCTGAAGGCCGTCGGGGTGAACGCTCATGGCGGGGCTCCGTTCGTGGTGGTGTACCCACGATCCCACCACAGCCTCGCGGCCTCGCGCCAGAGCGCCGCGGGCGCAGCGTCAGCGGCGGCGCTCGTGAGGTACGGAGCGCCTCCGGGCCGGGGCCGTTCGGCCCCGGAGGTCATGCCGGTGGGCTCAGGCGGCCCTGCGACGACCCTCTCGCGCGAGCGCGGCCTCGAAGTAGGCCAGGACGTCCGCGGGCACGGGGCCCGAGGGGGGGTCGAGGTCCATCTCCGCCAGGCGGCGCGGCATGGAATCGGACGGGACCGGACGCGACACCTGCTGCGTGTCGTCGTCGGAGTGGAGGGCGAGCGTCTGAGTCGTCATGCGACGACCGTTCGACGTCGCCCGCGGCTTTCCTCCGGCGGCCGTCCGTGAAGGGTCAGTGGTCCTCGAGGTGGATCAGGACCTCGGCGTTCGGCAGCGCCTCCCGCACCGCGCCCTTCACCCGGCCGCTCATCAGATGGCCGTGGCGGACGGTCGTGTCGGGGGGGACGACCATGTGCATGTCGACGTGGCGCTTGCTGCCCGCGCGGCGGCCGCGCAGGGCGTGGAAGCTCACCTGCTCGTCCGCCGCGAAGCCGGCGAGGACGCCTTCGATCGCCGCGAGTTCCTCCGGGGGCAGGCTGCTGTCGAGCAGCACCTGGACCGCCCGCCAGGTGAGGCGCGCGCCGACCACGATCACGTAGAGCGAGATCGCGATGCCGACGAGCGCATCGACCGGCGTCCAGCCGGTGATCGCCACCAGGATCAGCCCTGCGGCGGCGCCGCCGGAGGTCCAGACGTCGGAGGCGAGGTGCGCCGCGTCCCCCTCGATCGCCGGCGATCCCGTGCGGCGGGCGACACGGCGCAGCCGCTGCGAGACGGCGAGGTTGACGAGCGCCGACACCACCATCACCGCGACGGCGAGGTTCAGGTCCACCAGCGGCGCCGAGCCGTCGATCAGCCGCCGGGTCGCCTCCACCGCGACCACGGCGCCCGCGGCCAGCACCAGGACGCCCTCGATCAGGGCGGCCAGGTTCTCGGTCTTCTCGTGGCCGTAGGGGTGGTTGTCGTCGGCGGGCCGGGCGGCCGCCCGCACCCCGGCGTAGGCGATCCCCGAGGCCACCAGGTCGCCCCCGGAGTTGGCCGCGTCGGAGAGCACCGCGACCGACCCGGTCACCAGGCCGACGACGAGCTTCGCCAGCATGAGCACCGCGTTCGAGGCGATCGACAGCATCGCCGCCGCGCGATTGGACCGCGAGTGGGATTCGGGGCGGGCGTCCATCGCCGGGAACGGTAGTCATTTAGCCTGTTGCTAAGTCAAACGGCGATCAGGGAGCGCGTCGCCGCGCTAGTCGCGGCTAGCGACCCCCACTTCCAGGAGAGCCGCCACGTCCCTGCTGAGCCGTAAACCGATCGCCCGCGCGGAGATCGCGCTGCACGGCCCGCGCCGCGCCGCCGTGCTGCTGCACCCCGCCCCGGGCCGTTGGCCCGCCTCCGAGTCCGCCGACCGGCTCGCCCTCGGCATCGGCCTGACCGCGATCGCCGCCGGGGGCAGCTCCACGGGGCGCTGGGAGGCCTTCCGGGCCGCGCTCGTCGGCCTCGCATCGCGCATCGCGTCCGCCGAGGGGGCGCTGCCGGGCGATCTCGTGCCGCTGGAGGGTCTCGGCGTGCCCGGCACGCTGGCGGTCGTGCCCTGGGAGGGGCCCGGCCGCGCCCGGGTGGAGATCGAGCTGCTGGAGACGCGCGCGGGGCTGGTCCCGCGCGTCTCGGACCGCCCCGAGGAGTCCGGTCCGCACGCCGAGATCGCGGCGCTGGCGCTGCTCGTCGCGCTGGCGGCCGACGACGACCCCGATCGCCTCACCCTGGCGCTCGGCATCGAGGGCGTCGTCGCCTGGTTCCGGGAGTCCGACCGGCGGGCGGCGCCGCGAAACGCCCTGTCGTTCGCGCTCGCCCACGCCCACGACCGGCTCGCGGCGGCGGGCCGGTCGCTTCCGCCCGGACTCTGAGAAGCCTTCACGACATCTCAACGTGCGCCGAGGGCGACCCGCGCTACCGTGACCTCGCCGTCCACCGCGAGATCATTGGAGACACATGGACGACCGCAAGCGCATCGCGCTCATCGCGCACGACAACCGCAAGCTCGACCTCCTCGACTGGGCCCGCTTCAACCGCGGCACGCTCGAGGACCACGAGCTGTTCGCCACGGGGACCACGGGAGGGCTGGTCGAGGACGCCCTCGGCCTGCCCGTGCAGCGCTTCCTGAGCGGCCCGCTCGGAGGCGACCAGCAGGTCGGCGCCGGGATCGCCGAGGGACGCCTGGACATCGTCATCTTCTTCTGGGACCCGCTGCAGCCGCAGCCCCATGACGTCGATGTGAAGGCGCTGCTGCGGATCGCCGTGGTGCACGACTGCCCGATCGCCTGCAACCGCGCGACCGCCGACTTCCTGCTCTCGAGCCCGCTGCTGCGCGGGCCGTACCAGCGCATGGTCGAGCCGCTCCAGCCCCTGGAGCCCGCGATCGCCTGAGGCGCATCCGCTCCGGGGGCCGCCGGGCCCCCGGAGCGGAGCGGACTCACTTCTTGGATCCGTCCCCGCGCTCGGCGGCGGCCATGCCGGCGATCTCCGACACGACGTCCTCGTTGGCGAGCGTCGTCACGTCGCCGAGCTGGCGGTTCTCGGAGATGTCCCGCAGCAGGCGGCGCATGATCTTGCCCGAGCGGGTCTTCGGCAGGTCGTCGGTCAGCACGATCGACTTCGGGCGGGCGATGGCGCCGATCTTGGTGGCCACGTGCTGGCGCAGCTCGGCGATGATCGACTCGTCGCCCACCACGTCGCCCTTCAGCGTCACGAAGGCGGCGATCGCCTGGCCGGTGGTCTCGTCGGCGGCGCCGACGACGGCGGCCTCGGCCACCTTGGGGTGGTCGACCAGGGCGCTCTCGATCTCGATCGTCGAGAGCCGGTGCCCGGAGACGTTCATGACGTCGTCGATGCGGCCCAGCAGCCAGTAGTCACCGTCGGTGTCGCGCCGGACGCCGTCCCCGGCGAGGTACATGCCCGGGTACTGGCTCCAGTAGGTGTCCACGAAGCGGTCGTCGTCGCCGTAGAGCGTGCGCAGCATGCCCGGCCAGGGCTCCGTCAGCACCAGGTAGCCGCCCTCGCCGAGGGGGACGCTCGCGCCGTTGGCGTCCACCACGTCGGCCGAGATGCCCGGGAGGGGCTTCGTGGCCGAGCCCGGCTTCAGCGTCGTCACGCCCGGCAGCGGCGAGATCATGATGTTGCCGGTCTCGGTCTGCCACCAGGTGTCGACCACCGGGCAGGTGCCTCCGCCGATCGTGTCGCGGTACCAGATCCAGGCCTCGGGGTTGATCGGCTCGCCCACCGAGCCGAGCAGCCGCAGCGAGGTCAGGTCGTGGCGCCCGGGGTATTCGGTGCCCCACTTCATGAAGGTGCGGATCGCCGTCGGGGCGCAGTAGAGGATCGTCACCTTGTAGCGGGCGATGATCTCCCACCAGCGGTCCTTGTCGGGGGTGCCCGGGGCGCCCTCGTAGAGCACGCTGGTCGCGCCGTTGGCGAGCGGCCCGTAGACGATGTAGCTGTGACCGGTGACCCAGCCGGCGTCGGCCGCGCACCAGTAGACGTCGCCCTCCTTCAGGTCGAACACCCATCCGTGGGTGGCCGACACGCCCGTCAGGTAGCCGCCGGTGGTGTGCAGGATGCCCTTCGGCTTCCCCGTGGAGCCCGAGGTGTAGAGGATGTAGAGCGGGTGCTCGGCGCTGACCATCTCGGGCGCGCACTCGGCCGGCTGCGCGGCGGCGAGCTCGTGGTACCAGAGGTCGCGGCCCTCGACCCAGCCGATCTCGTTCCCGGTGCGCCGCACCACCACGCACGTGTGCACGTCGGGCGCGCCCTCCAGGGCGGCGTCGACGTTGGCCTTCAGCGGCACCAGCTTGCCGCCTCGCCAGGCGCCGTCGCCGGTGATCATCGCCGTCACCCCGCAGTCGAGCACGCGGTCGCGCACCGAGTCGGGCGAGAAGCCGCCGAAGATCACCGTGTGCGGCGCGCCGATGCGGGCGCAGGCCAGCATCGCGACGACGATCTCGGGCACCATGCCGAGGTAGATCGCCACGCGGTCGCCCTTTCCGACGCCGCGGGACCGGAGCCCGTTCGCGAGGCGGCAGACGCGCTCGTGGAGGTCGCGGTAGGTGATGTCCGTCCGCTCGTCCGGTTCGCCCTCCCAGTGGAAGGCGACCTGGTCGCCCCGGGTCTCCAGGTGGCGGTCCAGGCAGTTGACGCTCGCGTTCAGCGTGCCGTCGGCGAACCAGGTGAAGAAGGGCGGGTTCGAGCGGTCGACGCCCTGGGTCGGCTCGGTCTCCCAGGTCAGGAGGTCCGTGGCCTGGCCGAGCCAGAACGCCTCGGGGTCGGCGGCGGCCCGCGCGTAGAGCTCCTCCCGGGCGTTGGCCTGCGCCGCGAAGGCCGCGGGCGGCGGGAAGCGCCGGTCCTCGAGCTCCAGGGACGTGATGGTCGGGCCGTCGGTGCTCATGCGCGACTCCTTGCCTTCTGACGTGCTCCGGGAGGGGCGGACATCGTAACCTCCGGCACTATCGCGGTGTCCAACGTGGTCATCCGGCCGACCCCGGAGTTAGATTCCCACGCATGGAGTTGGTGAACGACGAGAAGATCCTCTGGCAGGGCCGCCCCTCGTGGCGGGCCCACCTGAGCTATCTCATCGTGTCCATACCCATCGCGCTGCTCCCGGTGATCATCGCGGGGTTCCTGCGGGCCAACGACAGGGGCACCGGCCTGCCGTACTGGCAGTGGCTCCTGATCTCCCTGGTGCTGGTGTTCGGCGTGATCGCCTACAACGCCCTGCAGCGGTACGCGACCTTCTACGTGGTCAGCACCCAGCGGTTGCGCGTCCGCCAGGGGATCCTCTCGCGGAGGGAGCAGACCGCGCGGTTCGAGCGGGTTCAGAACGTGAGCATCTCGCAGACCCTGCTGGACCGTCTCCTGAAGGTGGGGGCCGTTCAGTTCGACACCGCAGGTACCGATAGCAGCGACAGCAACCTGAACTTCACGGGCATCTCCGATCCCCAGGAACTGGTGCGGATCGTGGCCCAGTACTCGCACTCGAGCCCCGGGCCCACCGCCACCGGTCTCTGACGGATCCCCCGAATGGGGGACGCAGTCGAGGGGATCACGCGCCGAAGGGGGGTGTACGCACGAGCCCGGCCATGACGGTCAGGCCGGTACATCCAGTCCAGGAGAACCACCTTGGCCCCCCTTCGGCGCGTGATCCCCTCGACTGCGTCCCCCA
>JAEMRL010000396.1 GCA_016463385.1 Thermoleophilia bacterium | reverse complement strand
GCGCTGTCGGCCACGGCGGCGGAGGGGGAGGGGGCGATGGTGGCGCCGCGGGCGCCCGGCTCGTGAGCCTTGGCGGGGTCGCGGTTCCAGACGGTGACCGGCAGGCCCGCGTCGAGGAGCCGGCGCGCGATCCGGCCGCCCATGATCCCGAGGCCGAGCACCGCCACCCGCGGCCGCCCGCCGTCACCGCCTGCGTCCACCGCCACCCCCTCCACGATCCGCCGGAGCCGGAAGAGTGTCAGAAGCCGAAGCGGACCTCGGTGAAGTACCACCAGCTCGAGGTGAGCCACATCACCGCGAGGGTGGCGAAGAGCGTGCCGCCGGCCACCGGCAGCGCCCATGCCGGGAAGGAGTGGACCCGCACCAGCAGGAGCTTCGAGGCCAGCACCCCGTAGACGAACGAGCCGACGATCGAGTGGATCGCCACCCGGGTGTCGGTGGTCTGGAAGCCGAGGATCGTGACGCAGTGGAAGACGACCGGCAGCGTCAGCAGCACGGCGATCCGACCCGACCAGCGGTGGATCCGTGCGGCCGTGCCCGCCCCGAAGGGCAGGACGCCCGAGAGGCGCCCGAAGATGCGCGCGCCGGTGGATATCTGGACCAGGGCGAGGACGATCGCGCCCGTGGCGAGCCACGCCTTGCCGGCGATCGCGCTCGTGAAGACCGACTCCATCGCGTCGGCATACGCCGAGGCCACGTCGAGGGGGGCGACGAGGCCGCTCACGGCTGCAGCTCCACGACGGCCGCCGTGAGCGCGGCCCGGCGCAGCTGCGCCCACACGACGGCCAGCCGGGCGTCCGCCCGCTCGATCTCCGCGATGGCCTGGGCCGCCGCCGTCACCGATCCGGCGCTCCCGGCCACCTCGCCATCGCGGGCGATGACCGTCGCGAGCGCGGCCGCCTCCCGGTCGCGGTCGCTCAGGGCCGGGCCGATCAGCAGGCCGACCCGCCGCAGGTGGGCGCCGGGTCCGTCGATCAGCCCCACGCCGTCGCCCGGGTTCGACACGTCGCCGTTGCCGTCGATGTCCTGCAGGGGGTCGCCCCGGGTGATGTTGACCATGTGCTCCCCGTGGAAGCGGACGTTGGCGAGGTTGTCCTCGTCACGGGCCGCGGCCAGGAAGCGCACGTGGTCGCGCAGCACGGCGACCTGGGCCGCCGCCGCGTCGAGGGCCGACCCCTCCTCGGCGCGGCGGGGATCGTCGACCAGCAGCGCCAGCAGGTCGTCGATCCTCTCCTGCGCGAAGGCGCCCGAGAGGACGGGGTCGTCGGCGGAGCTCCCCACGATCACGGTGTCGAAGCGCCCGAGCAGCGTCCGGCCGCCGTCCACGTCCGTGTCGCGGAACGCGCCCTCGCCCGCGTCGATCGTGCCGGCGCGGAGCCGGCCGGCGGGCCCCTCGATCCAGACACCCCACGCCCCCGGCGCGGGCTCGTCCAGCGCGATGACGAGTCCACTGAGGCGGGGTCCGGTGACGGCCGCCGTGCCCCCGGGGCGCGCGGCGGCGCCGTCGCCGGGCGCGGCGCCGCCCCCGGACACCTGCGCGACGAAGGCGGAGACGTCCGCCGCCTCGTCTCCCGTCACGAGGCCGGCGGGCATGATCCCGCGCCCGGACGCCACGACCGCCGCCACGTCGTCCGCGCTCAGCCCCGAGCCGGCCAGCGCCGGCCCGACGCCGCCCTCGGCCTGCCCGCCGTGGCAGGTCGCGCAGGCACGCGCGAAGACCGCCTGCCCGGAGGCGGGGTCGCCCCCCGCGGTGTCGGCCGCCGCCGGGGCGTCGGCGGCGAACGGCTGCCACTGGGCCAGCCCGTAGACCGCCAGGCTCACGACGACGAACAGGGCCGCGAACAGGGCCCACGGCGGTCGTTCGGTCAGGGCGGCCTCCGGTCGCGCGGCGGGGCGGTCGCGGGCAGTGTCCCCCGGCCGTCAGCCCGCGCGCAACCGGCGACCGCCGTGCGTCAGGCGGCCTGCCGGCGCCGGTAGCGCTCCCGGGCCTTCGCGATCTCGGCCTCGCGGTTCTTGGCCGGGGCGCTCGTGGTCAGCTCACCCAGCAGGCGCATGGACGCCTCGGCGACGGCCTCGACGGCGCGCTCGAACGCCTCCGCGTTCGCCCGCGATGGCTTGGTGGACCCGCTGATCTTGCGCACGTACTGCAGCGCGGCAGCGTGCACCTCGTCCTCGCCGGCGGGCGGGTCGAAGTTGTGGAGCGTGCGGATGTTGCGGCACATCGCGGACCTCGATTCGCGCTCGGGGATCGAGGTGCTGTTCTAACAGGGTGCGCCCCCGGGGCGCACCCTGCGCAGTCCCGCTAGGCCAGGGCCTTCTGGATGGCCTCGAGCACGCGATCGGGCTGGAAGGGCTTGACGATGAAGTCGCGCGCCCCCGCCTGGATCGACTCGATCACCATCGACTGCTGGCCCATCGCCGAGCACATCACCACGCGGGCGGCGGGATCGCCGCTGCGGATCTCCTTGAGGGCGGCCAGGCCGTCCATCTCGGGCATCGTGATGTCCATCGTGGTCAGGTCCGGCTTGAGCTCGCGGTACTTGGTGACCGCGACCGCGCCGTTCTCGGCCTCGCCGACGATCTCGTACCCGGCGTCGGTCAGGATGTTCTTGATCATCATCCGCATGAACGCGGCGTCATCGGCGATCAACACACTCGGCATGCGGGATCCTCGG
>JAEMRL010000043.1 GCA_016463385.1 Thermoleophilia bacterium | reverse complement strand
GTCCCGGCGGCCGTGATCGTCGCGATCAGGTCGGCCCGGGAGACGCCCTGCGCCTTGGCGATCGCCGTCAGCGTCGTGCCGGCCTCGAGCTTGGTGCGCAGCTGGGCCTCGGTGAGCTTCAGCTTCTTGGCGACCGGCGCGAGCACGTCGGCGTGGGGGCCGTGGCCGCCCGGACCGCGGCCCATCATGCCGAGCGGCGGCAGTCCGGGGGCCGTCTGCGCGCGCTGGAGCATCTCGTCGGCCTGCGCCTGCGTGATCTTGCCCGCGGCCACGGCCTCGGCGAGGTTCGCCTTCAGCACGTCCTGGTAGGCGCCGGTCACGTCATCGGCGGTGATCGAGGTGCCGGCCCGCTTGTTGATCGCCGATGCGAGGTCCCCGGCGTCGTCGGAGGAACCGCTCGTCGCCGCCACGGCCCCCGCCGCGAGGCCCGCTGCTCCGATTGCTCCGATGGCCACGGCGACCATCTTGCGTCGTCCAAACGTCACGCTCGCCCCCTCGTTCGCAGGAATGTCCACCACGACGGTAGGAGCGACGGCTGTGGGGAGGCCGGGCGTCACATAAGAGAATCCGAAGAATCGCGCCCCGGGCTCAGCGGCGGATGACGCGGAACGCCGCCGCCCGCGTCACGGGGCCGCTCACGGGCGTCAGGAACCGGACCCGCACGACGTAGCGGCCGGCGGTCAGCCGGCGCGCGGGGGTGAAGACGATCGCGCGCCGTCCGGCGGTCAGCGAGCGGGTCAGCGGCGCGCCGATGCGACGCAGCACCACCCGCCGTGGGCCGGTGCGCACCGTCCGGCGCAGCAGGGTGACCCGGACCCTTGCCTTCGCCGAAAGGCGCAAGGCCACGCGCACCGCGCCCGCCTTCGTCAGCGAGGCCGACAGGGCCAGCACGCGCGCCCGCGGCCCGGGCTTGGACACTACGGGCGCGGTGCGGGTCACCGTACGCGTCGCGGTGGTCGTGTTACCGGCGCCGTCGCGCGCGACGACGGTGATCGTGTTGGCGCCGACGGTGAGCGCGACCGTGGTCGAGAAGCCGCCCGTCGCGGTCAGCGGCAGCGCGGTCCCGCCGACGGTCACGCTCACGATGCCCGAGGGGTCGGTGGCCGCGCCGCCCACGGCGATCCGCTCGGCGCTCTGGGAGGCGCCCTCGGCGGGTCCGGTGAGGGTGAGCGCCGGGCCGGTGGCGTCGGTCGGGGCGAACTGCTTGGCGTGCACGTCGGGCTGGGTGTTGGTGTCGGTGCTCACCAGCCTGGTGGCGGCGTCGGTGAAGACGAATGTTGCGAGGGCGCCGTTGGGCGCGATGGCCGGGCGGTCCGAGTCGGTGGCCCCCTGGGTCGCTCCGTTGGCGCTGGCCAGAGTGGTCGTCCTGGCCGTGACGTCGCGGACGAAGACGTCCTTGGTCGCCGCGTTGCCGTCGGTCGTGAGATCGGTCGATGCGGAGGTGAACGCCACCCGGTTACCGTCGGCGGAGATCACCGGGCGGGTGCCGTCCGTGCCCCCGCCCACGTCGCTCGCGTTCTTGGCCGAGGCGAGGACGAAGGCCGTGGTGCCCATGTCGCGGCGGTACGCGTCGTTGCCGCCGGAGACGTCGTTGACCGGGTCGTACTTCTGACTGGTCTCGAAGACCACGTACCGCCCGTCGCCCGAGATGTCGGGGAATGTCGCGCCGTTGGCCACGGTGGGGTCGCTGGCCGGCGCCAGGGTCCCCGCCGCGAGGTTGCGCGCGAAGACGTCGTTGCCCCCGCCCGAGTCGTTGGCGGCGAGGTTGTCGGTCGCAAGGGGGGCCTCGAAGGCCACCACCCGTCCGTCGGCGCTGATCGCCGAGCGGTCGGTGATGCCGTTGGCCTGCACGCCGGCGGTCGTCTGCGCGGCGAGCACGGTGGTGCCGGCCGCGACATCGCGCACCAGGATGTCCGAGTTGCCGGCATTCGCATCCGGGGTGATGAGGTTGGTTGCATTGCCCGAGCCGAAGGAGACGCGGTTGCCGTCGCCCGAGATGTCGGGGTCGCCGAACACGGCCGCGTTCGCCTTCGTCCCGGCACCGTTGACCGAGATCAGCGTCACGGCACCGGTGGTGAGGTCCTTGCGGTAGACGTCCTTGCCGGCGTCGGTGTCGGCCGGGGTCAGGTTGGTCGCCACCGAAGCGAAGACCACGTACCGACCGTCGCCGGAGATCGCGAACGCCGGGTTGCCCGCGTCGTCGGCGTCGACGGCGCCGTTGGCCGCCGCTCCCGCCGCCGAGGCCGAGGCCAGAGTGGTGGTTCCCGCCGTGCGGTCGCGGACATACAGCTGCACGACCCCGCCGGTGGGTGTCGCGGTGAGCGCGCTGGCCGACGTGAACGCGACGTGGCGCCCGTCGGCCGAGACGCCAGCGGCCTCCACGGCGGTGGTGCCGAGGGCCCCGGACGAGGAGACCGACACCAGCGACAGGTCGCCGGGTGCCGCGAGGGCGATGGTCCCCGCCGCCAGCGCGGCGGCGGAGGCGAGCAGGGTGGCGCGGACGGCGGGGCTGCGGGTGCGGGTCACGGGGGCATGCTCCCCCTCGCGACCCGCACCGCGCAACTCCTCGTCCGGGTGGCTCAGCCCGCTGCGGCGGCCAGGGCCTGGTCGATGTCGGCCAGGATGTCGTCGATGTGCTCGATGCCCACCGACAGGCGCACCATGTCCTGCGACACGCCGGCCTTCTCGAGCTCCGCCTCGTTGAGCTGGGAGTGGGTCGTCGTGGGCGGGTGGATCGCGAGCGACTTCGCGTCGCCGATGTTCGCCATGTGGCTGAACAGGCCGAGCGCGTCGATGAACGTGCGCCCGGCGTCGCGGCCGCCCTTGATGCCGAAGGTCAGGATCGCCCCGTAGCCGCCCGTCAGGATCCGGTCGGCGACCGCGTGGTACGGCGACGACGCCAGGCCCGGGTACGACACCCAGGTCACCTGGGGATGCGCCTCGAGGTGCGTCGCCACCGCGAGCGCGTTCTCGGAGTGGCGCTCCATGCGCAGCGGCAGCGTCTCGATGCCCTGCAGGAACAGGAAGGCGTTGAACGGCGACAGCGCGGCGCCCGTGTTGCGCAGCAGCACGGTGCGCACCCGGCCGATGTAGGCCGCCGGCCCGAGGGCGTCGCTCCAGACGACCCCGTGGTACGAGGGGTCCGGCTTCGTGAGGCCCGGGTAGCGGTCGGAGTGGGCGGTCCAGTCGAAGGTGCCGTTGTCCACGACGATGCCGCCGATGGACGTGCCGTGCCCGCCGATGAACTTGGTCAGCGAGTGGATCACGATGTCGGCGCCGTGGTCCCGGCCCCGGGTCAGGATCGGCGTCGCGATGGTGTTGTCCACGATCAGCGGCAGGCCGAGGTCGTGCGCGGCGCCCGACCAGGCGTCGATGTCCACCACGTTGACGCGCGGGTTCCCGATGGTCTCGGCGAACACCAGCTTGGTGTTCTCGTCGACGTGCTGGGCGAGGTCGCCCGGTGCGTCGGGGTCGACGAAGCGCACCTCGATGCCGTACTGCGGCAGCGTGTGGGCGAACAGGTTGTAGGTGCCGCCGTAGAGCGTCGAGAGGGCGACGATGTTGTCGCCGCTGCGGGTGATGTTGAGCACCGCGTAGGTCACCGCGGCCTGCCCGGATGCCGTGACGCAGGCGGCGACGGCTCCCTCGAGGGCCGTCACGCGCTGCTCCAGCACGTCCCACGTCGGGTTCATGATGCGCGTGTAGATGTTGCCCGGGACGGCGAGGGCGAAGAGGTCCTCGGCGTGCTGGGCGTCGTCGAACGCGTATCCGACGGTCTGGTAGATCGGGACGGCGCGCGCGTTGGTGGTCGGGTCGGGGACCTGCCCGCCGTGCAGGGAGATGGTCTCCGGCCGGGGAGACGGGGACGCGGTGCTCATCGAGCTCCTCTCGGGATGTCAAACACGCTAAAGGCTGCCGGGATTTCGGAAAATCTAGTGACGGCGCGGGGACGCGTCAAAGACCCGGGAAGGAAACCATCCGGGCAGGGCGAACATGTGTTCGTCCGGGGCGCGAGGTAGGATCCCCGCCCCACGAGGCCCGATGGAGGCACTGACGATGGACGAAGCACGCGGCGGTTCGCAGGCACGGCGCCTCCGGGCGGTGGGAGACGGTCCGGTGTCCGACACGGCGGCCCTCGAGGCGGCGATCGCGGTCTGCGTGGCGGTGACGCCGGGCGGGATCCTGGTCCGCTCGCTCGCCGGCGCGGTGGCCGATGAGCTCGGCGTCGCACGCTCGTCCGTGTCGCCCGAGGCGCTCCAGGTCGCCCTCGGCCTCATGATCGCCACCGGGCGCCTCGATGAGACCGGTGGCCGCCTGGTGGCGGTCGGCCAGGAGCAGCGCCGGGCGGGCTGATCGTCGGTGTGACGCGGTGATCGGCCGCGAAGCGCGTAGCATCCCCCGGATGCCGACTAGAGAAGACCTCAGGAACGTGGCCATCGTGGCCCACGTCGATCACGGGAAGACCACGCTCGTCGACGCGATGCTCTGGCAGTCCGGAGCCTTCCGCGACAACGAATCGGTCAACGAGCGCGTCATGGACTCGACCGATCTCGAGCGCGAGAAGGGGATCACGATCCTCGCCAAGAACACCGCCGTGAACCACGGCGGTCTCAAGATCAACATCATCGACACCCCGGGGCACGCCGACTTCGGCGGCGAGGTCGAGCGCGGCCTCCACATGGTGGACGGGGTGCTGCTGCTGGTCGATGCCTCCGAGGGCCCGCTGCCCCAGACGCGCTTCGTGCTGCGCAAGGCCCTGGCCGCGCGGCTCCCGGTGATCCTCGTGGTGAACAAGGTCGACCGCCCGGACGCCCGGGTGAAGGAGGTCGTGGACGAGGTCTACGAGCTCTTCCTCGACCTCGACGCCGACGAGTCGCAGATCGAGTTCCCGATCGTCTACTGCGTCGCCCGCGACGGTCAGGCCTCCCTGACGGCCGACGACCGGGGCACCGACCTCGAGCCGCTCTTCGACATGCTCCGCACGCACATCCCGGCGCCGAGCTACACCGAGGGCGCGCCGCTCCAGGCGCTCGTCACGAACCTCGCCGCGTCGAGCTACGTGGGGCGCCTCGCGATCTGCCGGGTCCACGAGGGCACCATCTCCACCGGGCAGACCGTGTCCTGGTGCCGCGCCGACGGCACGATCGTCCCCGCCAAGGTGAGCGAGCTCTACGTCACCGAGGCGCTCGACCGGGTGGCCGCCAAGTCGGCCGGACCCGGCGAGATCGTCGCCGTCGCCGGCCTTCCGGAGGTCACGATCGGCGAGACGCTCGCCGACCTCGACGACCCCCGCCCGCTGCCGGTGATCTCGGTCGACGAACCGAGCCTGTCGCTGACGATCGGCATCAACACCTCGCCGCTCGCCGGCAAGGAGGGCAAGCGCCTCACCGCCCGACAGGTGTCCGACCGCCTCGAGCAGGAGCTGGTCGGCAACGTGTCGCTGCGCGTGCTCCCGACCGAGCGGCCCGACGCCTGGGAGGTCCAGGGGCGCGGCGAGCTGCAGCTGGCCGTGCTGGTCGAGACGATGCGCCGCGAGGGCTTCGAGCTGACCGTCGGCAAGCCCCAGGTCCTGACCCGCGAGATCGACGGGAAGATCTGCGAGCCGATGGAGCGGGCCTCGATCGACGTGCCCGAGGACTTCCTCGGCGTCGTCACCCAGATGCTGGCCCTCCGCAAGGGGCGCCTCGAGCAGATCGTCAACCACGGCACCGGCTGGGCGCGCATGGAGTACCTCATGCCCGCCCGCGGCCTGGTGGGCTTCCGCACCGAGTTCCTCACCGAGACGCGCGGCACCGGCCTGCTCCATCACGTCTTCGACCGCTGGGAGCCGTGGCTGGGCGAGATCCGGACCCGCCCGCGCGGCAGCCTGATCGCCGACCGCGCCGGGCAGACCACCAACTTCGCGCTGTTCGGGCTGCAGGAGCGGGGGACCCTGTTCGTGGGCCCCGGCGAGGCCGTCTACGAGGGCGTCATCATCGGGGAGAACGGGCGGGGCGACGACCTCGACGTCAACCCGACCAAGGAGAAGAAGCTCAGCAACATGCGCTCCTCGACGAGCGACGAGCTGGTGCGGCTGGTTCCGCCCAAGCGGATCAACCTCGACCAGGCGCTCGAGTTCGTGCGCGACGACGAGTGCGTCGAGGTGACGCCCTCCGCGGTCCGGCTGCGGAAGGTCGAGCTCACCGCGACCGGCCGCGCCAAGATCAACAAGCGCGGGAGCGCCGCGCCCCGATAGGCGGATCCGGCCCGGCGCGGACACCCCGCGCCGGGCCGTGCCGTCCTACGGAGCGACCCCCGGTGCCAGGTCGGCCGCCGTGATGGTGGCCGGCTTCAGCTCGGCGGCGGCGATGCCCGTCAGCAGGGCGTCGCGGCTGGCGTTGAGGCGACGGATCGCCGCCTGCCCGATTCTCTGGTCGATGGCGAGCTGGCTCGCGCTGAGGGTGAACACGACCCCGGTCTTGGGTGCCGCGGGCTTCACGACGGTCGTGGTCCTGGCGGGCAGCGCTGATGCGGCCGTCGCTCCGGTGATCACGACGGAGGTGCTGATCTTCCCGCCCGTCACGGCGCCGTCATCGACGTCGCCTCCCGAGAGCCCGGCCGCCAAGCGCTCCTGGAGGGCATTCGCTTCGCGGACGCCCCGCGCGGCGATCCGCTGATTGATGCGCAGCTGCCCGGTGGAGAGCGTGAAGGTGACCCCTGTCTTGGTCGCCAGCGGCTCCGGGGTGATCGGACGTGGGTCGGGCGCCGCGGCCGCGTCGAGCGGCCCATTGGCGCCGGGCGCGGTCGTGATGCCCGAGTGGAAGGAGGTCGCGAGCAGCCCCCCTGCGCAGAGGTCGCGCGCCTCCACACCCGCGTCGAGCCACGCGTTGATCGCCTCCGCCCGCTTGATCGCCGCGGAGTAGATGCGCTGGTTGATCTGGAGCTGAGCGACGCTGAGGGTCACCGTCCCGGGCGCCGAGGGCGTCGGCGGAGCCGGAGCGGTCGCGCAGATCGCGGGCGGCGGGGCGGTCACCGCGCCGGCCGACGAGCGGCGCACGGAGATCTCGGACTCCCCTTCGACCCGCGGCGCGACGTCGCTGTCGGCCGGCCAGGCGGTGAGGTACTCGTTGCGCTGCGCGTTGTAGGCGACCGGGGTCGAGGGGTTGGCGCCGGTGTCCGTGTTGGCGGCCGTCTCGCTCACCGAGATGCGGAAGTCGTTCGTCCCGATCTGCGCACCGGCGGCGCCGAGGCGCTGGCCGTGGACCTCGTCCTTCTCGTCGACCATCGGAGCGGTGTCGTCGTCGCCCTCCCAGGTGACCATCATCTCGCCCGCCCGTGGGTTCGCCGCGACCTCCGGCTCCGCCGCGTCGAAGGCGGCGTTGCCGTCGGGACCCATGTCGGAGATGCGGAGATCGTTCACACCGCGCTCGTCGGCCCCCGCACCGCCGAGCCGCTGGCCGAAGATCTCGAACTCGTCGTCGACCAGCGGCGCGGTGCCGTCGTCTCCCTCCCAGGCGACCAGGTACTCGTCGGCTGCGGAGTTGTAGGCGACTGCGGGATCGACGGCGTCGAACGCGGCGTTCCCGTCGGGACCCATGTCGGAGATGCGGAAGTCGTTGGCGCCGGTCTGGCCGCCGCCTGCGCCGAGCCGCTGGCCGTGGATCTCGTTCTCGTTGTCGCTGATCTCGTCGGCCTCCCAGACCACCAGGTACTGGCCAGCGACGGCGTTGTAGGCGACGGCCGGGTCGAACCCGCTTCGCAGGGGGTTCCCGTCGACGCCCGCGTCGGATATGCGGGCGTCGTTGGCGCCGATCTCCGCGCCGGAGGCGTCGAGGCGCTGCGCGTAGATCTCCCATTCGTTGAAGACGAGGGCGCCGGTGTCATCGGAGCCCTCCCACACGACGAGGTACTCGTTCGTGCCGGCGTTGACGGCGATGTCGGCGCTCAGGGCCGAGAAGGCCGTATCGCCGTCGGGACCCATGTCGGAGATGCGGAAGTCGTCGGCGCCGATCTCCGCGCCGGCGGCCGTGACGCGCTGGCCGTATATCTCGCGCTCGTCGAGGGCGTCATCGCCGTGCCACACCACGAGGTACTCGTTGGTCGTGGGGTTGAAGGCCACGGCCGGCGCGAGGGCGTCGTGCGCGATCGCCCCGTCAGGACCCATGCTCGAGATGCGGAAGATCCCACCGAGAGGGTTCCCGGCGCCATCGAGCAGGCGCGCGAAGATCTCGTCCTCGGTGGAGGTGGCCGTATCGCCCTCCCAGACGGCGAGGTACTGATCGGCGTTCGGGTTGTAGGCCAGGTCGGGGTTGAGTGCGTCGAAGCCGAGGTCCCCGACCGGGCCCTGGGAGGAGATCTGGATCTGCGTACCCAGCGGATCGGCCAGGGCGGGGGATGCGGCCAGGGTGAAGGCGGGAACGGCGACGGCCGCCCCCAGCATGGTCCGCAATCGTCGACCTCGCCGCCTCGTGGTCCGGGAACGGGGCATCGGGTGACTCCTCTCCGTGAGGCTTTCCCCCGACGCTATTCCCGGTCACCCCACCGGCGTCAACCGCCCCGGGCCTGGGAGCGTCAGCCCTCGGCCGCGGCCCCCGGGCAGGACGACGCGTCCTCCTCTGCTCCCGGGAGCCGGCCGAGGAGCGTGACCAGCTGATCCACCTCGGCGGGGGAGAAGCGCTCGGAGAAGATCGCCGCCAGCGCCTCGAGGTGCGACTCGGCGGCAGTGTGGAGCAGCGCGCGCCCGGTGTCGGTGATGGCGGCGTAGGTCACGCGGGCGTCGCTCGAGCAGTGCTCCTTGCACACGAGGGCCGCGCGCTCGAGGCCGTCGAGCAGGCGGGTCATCCCGGAGGCGGTGAGCCCGACGGCGGTCGCCAGGTCGACCCGCCGCATGCGCCCGCCCTCGGCGGACGCCAGGCGCCGCAGGGCCTCGAAGTCGGTGACCGTGATGGCGCTCGAGGCCTGCAGATCGGCGTTGAACGAGCGGGTCATGGCGGCGTGGGCGCCCATCAGGCGGACCCAGGCCGTGACGGCCGCAGTAACTTGTGGGCTCAATACTTGACCAGTCAACGTCTGCTCGCTAGTTTGGTTGCGGAGTCAATCTTATCCCACCGGGAGCGATAAAACGATGAGCACCACCGAACTCACGACCGCGGTACCCGTCGGCACCTGGACGAGCGATCCCGTCCACTCCTCCTTCGGCTTCTCGGTCAAGCACATGGTCGTCGCGACCTTCCGCGGCACCCTCGCCGATTTCGACGCCACTCTGACCGCCACCGAGGACGGCACGGCGCGCCTCGAGGCCGCCGGCCGCGTCAACAGCGTCGTCACGCCCGACGAGAACCTCACCGGCCACATCCAGTCGCCCGACTTCTTCGACGCCGAGCGCTTTCCCGAGGTCCGCTACGTCTCGACCTCCATCACCCGCGAGGGCGACACGCTGGTCGTCGAGGGTGAGCTGACGCTCAAGGGCACCACCAAGCCGCTCCAGCTGACCGGCAGCCTCGTCGGCCCGGTGGTCGGCATGGCCGGTACCGAGGCGATCGGCGTCGAGCTCGAGGGCGTCATCGACCGCACCGAGTACGGCCTCAACTGGAACGCGCCGCTTCCGACCGGCGGATTCGCCGTCGGCAACGCCGTGACGCTGACCGCCCACCTCGAGCTCGGGAAGGCCTAGTCCCATGATCGTCCTCGGAATCTCCGGGAGCCTGCGCGGCGACTCCCACAACACCCGGCTGCTCCGCGCGGCCGCCCGCGAGCTGCCCGGCGAGGTGGAGTTCCGCCTCTTCGACGGGCTGCGGGACGTCCCCCCGTACGACGAGGACGATGATCGCGACCCCGCCCCCGCGGCCGTGCAGCGGCTGCGGGAGGCGATCGCGCAGGCGGACGCGGTGCTCTTCGCGACGCCCGAGTACAACTCGTCGATCCCGGGGCAGCTGAAGAACGCCCTGGACTGGGCCTCGCGGCCCCGTGACACGAGCCCGCTCCGCTTCCTGCCGGTGGCGGTGATCGGGGCCAGCACCGGCGCCTTCGGGGCCGTGTGGGCCCAGGCCGAGCTCCGCAAGGTGCTGGGCGCCTCGGGCGCGCGGGTGGTCCAGGGCGATCTCGCCCTCGGGCACGCCCACGAGAAGCTCGTGGACGGCGCAGAGCTGGACGACGAGCCGCGGGAGCAGCTCCGCGAGCTGCTGCACCAGCTCCTGGCCGAGGTCAGGCCGGAGACCGTCGCCGCATGACCGGCGCGCTCGCCCTGATGGTGATCATCGGGGCGAGCGCCGTCGTCGCGCTTCTGGTGCGCGCCGTGGAGGCGGGCGGTGATCCGCCGGGACACTCAGCCGCCGGCGAGCGCGCCGATGGCGTCGGACGCGAGCGTGGCCGCGATGAGCAGCACGATCACCACCGTGATCACGGTGTGGTTGCGCAGCATCCACTCACGAACGCCCGACAGCGTGCGCGATGCGCGCGCGCCGGCGACGGCCGTCGCCAGGAGGGGCAGCCCCACGCCCGCGCACGCGATGAGCGTGAACACCGCCATCGCTGCCGCCCGGGTGCCCGCGTCGTCGGTGCTCCCCGCGATGGAGGTCGCCGCGGCGGCGATCAGCACGAGGTTCTTCGGGTTGACGCCCGACAGCAGCACGCCCATCC
>JAEMRL010000395.1 GCA_016463385.1 Thermoleophilia bacterium | reverse complement strand
GCCCCGCCCGGCCTCGCCCCCGACGCGCGGCACGCCCCGGTCGTCTGGCGGCCGGCCGACGAGGCCGCGCGCACCGCCCGCCGCGCCCGCTGGCTGCTGCTGCTGAACGTGCCCCTGGCGGTCTGGTACTTCGGCTGGCTGCTGCAGCCGGGGCGGATCGGCAACGCGTGGCTCTACGGGATCCTGATCGCGGCCGAGGTCTTCAACCTCGTCCAGGCGGTCGGCTTCTGGTGGACGTGCGCCAGCGCCCGCACGCCCGCGCACCGGCCCGCGCCGGAGGATCCGGTGGACGTGGACGTGTTCATCCCGGTCTACAACGAGCCGGTCGAGGTGGTCGAGGCCACCGTCGCGGCGGCCGCCGCGATCACCGGCGCCCGGGTGATCGTGACGGTCCTCGACGACGGCCATCGCGCCGAGATGCGGGCGCTCGCCGACCGGTACGGGGTGGGCTACCTGCGCCGGAGCGAGCGGACCGGCGCCAAGGCGGGGAACATCAACCACGCGCTCGGCCGCACCTCGGCCCCCTTCGTGGCGGTCTTCGACTGCGACCACGTGCCCGACCCGGCCTTCCTCGAGCGCACACTCGGCCATCTCGACGATCCCGAGGTGGCGTTCGTCCAGACCCCGCAGTACTACGCCAACACCGGGCGCGGCGGGGTCGCGGCCGCCTCGTGGTCGCAGCAGGCGCTCTTCTTCGGCGCGATCGCGATGGGCAAGCACGGCGCCGGCGGCATCTTCTGCTGCGGCACCAACGTGGTCTTCCGGCGCACCGCCCTCGATGAGTCGGGCGGCTTCCCCGAGGACACGGTGACCGAGGACTTCGAGTTGTCGATCGACCTCCACGCCCGGGGCTGGCGCAGCGTCTACGTGCCGGAGGTGCTGGCGCGCGGGCTCGGCCCCGAGGACATGGCCTCCTACGTCAGCCAGCAGCAGCGCTGGGCCCGGGGGTGCCTGTCGGGGATCACGGCCGCGCTCCGGGCGCGCCTGCCCGCCCGGCTGCGGGCGCAGTACCTGCTGTCGTCGCTCTACTTCCTCTCGGGCTGGACGGTCGCGGTCTACATGGCCCTGCCGGTGGTGCGGATGCTGACCGGCGCCCAGCCGCTCGGCGGCGTCTCCGCCGACCAGTTCCTGCTGCACTTCGCCCCCTACTTCGGAGCGGCGCTGCTCACGGTGGCGCTGGCCGGCGGGGGGGTGTACACGTTCGGGGCGTTCGCGCTCGCCGCGGCGAGCTTCTGGATCCACATCCAGGCCTCGACCCGCGCGCTGCTGCGCCGTCCGGCGCGGTTCGTGGTGACGCCCAAGCAGGGCAGCCACCGCCCCCAGCCGCGCATCGTGGCGCCGGCGCTCGCCGCGATGGCGGTGCTGGCCGGCACGGCGATCGTGCGGGTGGCGCTCGACCAGCAGCCGGGCATGCTCAACAACGCCGCGTTCGCCGTGCTCCACGTCACCGTCCTGCTGGTGGGCGTGTGGGCGGCGCTGCGCCCGGCGCGCGCGCCCGGCGCGTCCGCCCCGTCGCTCGCGACCGCGGGAGCCGAGGCATGACCGGCGCCCGGGCCCGCATCCTCGCCGGGATCCTCCTGGCCCTGGTCCCGGTGGCGGTGGCCGCGATGCTGGTCTCCCTGCCGGGGGCCGCCGGCGCCGACGGGGCCGCCGAGGCGGCGTCGGCGCGCTTCCTCGACGACCACCTGGCCTCCGACGGGCGGGTCGTGCGTCACGATCAGGGCGGCGACACCGTCAGCGAGGGCCAGGCCTACGCCATGCTGATGGCGGTCGCGATCGGCGACCGCGAGCGCTTCGACCTGGCGTGGGGATGGGCCCGCCAGAACATCCAGCGGCCCGACGGCCTGTTCGCCTGGCACTGGGCCGACGGGGCCGTGCGCGACCCCGAGCCCGCGTCGGACGCCGACCTCGACATCGCCCGCGCGCTCGTCCTGGCCGCCGACCGCTTCGGCGCGCCGGCCTTCCGCACCGAGGGCGCGCGCATCGCCGACGCCATCCTGCGGGAGGAGACCGTCACGACCCCCGGCGGCCCCGTCCTGGTCGCCGGGCCGTGGGCCCGCGGGGACGTCGTGCGCCTCAACCCGAGCTACTTCTCCCCGCGCGCCTACGCCGACCTGGCGCCCGCCTCGCGGGAGGTGCGCTGGGACGGCGTCGCCGCGACGTCGTCGGCGATCGTCGACGCCCTGACGACGGGCGGGCTCGGGATCGCGCCCAACTGGGCCGGGCTGCGTGCGGACGGAGCCCCCGTCCCGGCGCCCGGTCCGGGCGACGCCCCGAGCTGGGGGCTCGATGCCGCGCGGATCACGATCCGGTACGCCGAGTCGTGCTCCGAGGCCGATCGCGCCCTGGCCGCCCGGGCCTGGCCCTTCCTGCGCGAGGTGACCCGCGCCGGCGACGTCGCCCTCGACTACACGCTCGACGGCGTCCCCACGACCTCCGACGTCAACCCGCTCGGGCTCGTGGCGGCCGCCGCCGCCGCCGCCGCCGCGGGCGAGCCCTCCGAGCGCGACGCGCTGCTCGAGCGCGCCGAGATCCTCGGAGAGCGCCATCCCACCTACTACGGCGCCGCGTGGATCGCGCTCGGCCGCCTGATGCTGACCACCGACCGCTTCGGTCCCTGCACGGCCCCCCGCCCGCCGGGCGCCGCCGACCTCGCCGCGCCATGACCCCCCCAGGAGGATCCCCGATG
>JAEMRL010000042.1 GCA_016463385.1 Thermoleophilia bacterium | reverse complement strand
GAGGAGGGTGTCGATGTCGCCCGCGGCCGCGGCCTCGAGCACCTCGTTCGCGCCGAGGCCGAGCGCCCGCAGGCCGGCGCCGTTGACGTCGGCGCCGAGCTCGATCTGCGACGCGCCACGGTCGCCGACGATCTGCGCCAGCGCACCGGCGGCGTCGGGCTCGGCGGCGAGATCGGCCTCGTCCCAGAGGACGATCACACGGGCGGCCTCGGGCAGCTCCAGGGCCGCGAGGGCGGCGGCCAGGCGGCCGGGCTCCGAGCGGACGGCCGTGCCGACCGGCTCCAGCGCGTGGGGGCGGGGGCCGACCGTGATCACGGTCGCGCCGCGGCGGCGGGCCTTGCGCACCCGCAGCTCGACGATCGACTGCTGGTTGGCCGGGTCACCGCCGACGATCACCACGAGCCCGGCGCCGTCGATGTCGCCCAGCTCGGCGCGCGGCTGCGAGCGGATCGCGTCGAGGCCGGCGCCCGGGATGCCCAGGCGCTGGATCTTCGCGCCGCCGAGCGCCGTGCGCGCCAGCTCCTGCGCGAGGAAGCCCTCCTCCACGGTGGCCGTGGGGCCGACGAGGATGCCGACCCGGCCGCCGCGGCCGAGCACCAGGGCCGCCGCATCGACGGCGTCGTCGAGGCTCGACTCCTTCACGCGGCCGTCGTCGCGGATCAGCGGCGCGGTGAGGCGGTCGGGCGCGCGGTTGCCCTCGTAGGCGAACCGGCTGAGGTCGGAGAGCCAGCCCTCCTCCACCGCGTAGTTCGGCTCGGGGCGGGCCGTCACGCGGGCGACGCGGCCCTCGCGGAGCGTCAGCTCCACGTTGGTGCCGGTGGCGTCGTGGCCGCAGACCGACGGGGTGTTGGTCACGTCCCAGGGCCGGGCGGTGAAGCGGTAGGGGATGCTCGTCAGCGCACCCACCGGGCAGATGTCGATGACGTTGCCGGTGAAGCGGCCCTCGTAGGCGTCGCCGGTCAGCGTGGCGATCTCGGCGGCGGCGCCACGCTGCTGCATGGTGAGCGCCTTGTCCTCGGCCACGTCCTGGCTGAAGCGCACGCAGCGGTAACAGGAGATGCAGCGCTCGCGGTCGAGCGCGATCACCGACGACAGGTCGAGCGGCTTCGGGAAGTGGCGCTTGGGCTCCACGAAGCGCGTGCGCCCCGGGCCGAAGCGGAAGGTGCGGTCCTGCAGGGGGCACTCGCCGCCCTTGTCGCAGACCGGGCAGTCGAGGGGGTGGTTCTCGAGCAGGAACTCCAGCACGCCGTCCTGGCCGTCCTTGGCGATGTCGGAGTTGGTGCGCACCACCATGTCGGGCTGCACGGGGGTGCTGCAGGCGGTCTGGAGGCCGCGCATCCCCTCGATCTCGACAAGGCACATGCGGCAGGCGCCGATCGGGGCCCCGAGGCGCGGCTCGTAACAGAAGATCGGCACCTCGACGCCGAGCGCGTAGGCCGCGTCCACGAGCATGGTGCCGGCGGGCGCGCTGACGCGCTTGCCGTTCAGCTCGAACTCGACCTGGCCCTCGGTCGTCAGATCGACGGGCGCGTAATCAGCCACCGACGGGCACCTCCATCATGGGCTCGGGTCGCGGCACCCCGCCGTTCTCGATCGCGTGGACGAAGTCGTCGCGGAAGCGCCGCACGGCGCTGGTGACCGGGAGCACGCCGGTGTCGGCGAGCGCGCAGAGCACGCGCCCCACCATGCGCCCGGCGAGCGACTCGATCAGCTCGAGGTCCTCCATCCGGCCCTCGCCGTCCACGATGCGCTGCAGGATCCGCTCGAGCCAGAGCGTGCCCTCGCGGCACGGCGTGCACTTGCCGCACGACTCGTGGCGGTAGAACTGGGCCAGCCGCAGGGTGGAGCGCACGATCGAGCCCGAGTCGTCCATCACGATGCAGCCGGCCGAGCCCAGCGAGCTGCCGGCCTCGGCCATCGACTCGTAGTCGAGCGGCGTGTCGAGGGCCTCGGGGCCGAGCACGTTGACGCTCGATCCGCCCACCCAGGCGGCGGCGAACTCGCGGCCGGGCCGGAAGCCGCCGGCGATGTCGTAGACCAGCTCGCGCAGCGTGGTGTCGTGCAGCACGATCTCGTAGTTGCCCGGCTTCATCACGTGGCCCGAGATCGAGAAGAGCTTGGTGCCGGTGCTCTTCTCCGTGCCCATGGCGGCGTACCAGTCGGCGCCGTGCTCGATGATCGCCGGCAGGGTGGAGAGGGTCTCGACGTTGTTGATCAGCGTCGGGGAGGCGTAGAGGCCGGCGACCGCCGGGAACGGGGGCTTCAGGCGCGGCTGGCCGCGCTTGCCCTCGAGGCTCTCCAGCAGCGCCGTCTCCTCGCCGCAGATGTAGGCGCCGGCGCCCCGGTAGAGGGTGATGTCGAAGTCGAAGCCCGACCCGGCCACGCCCTGGCCGAGGAAGCCGGCCGTGCGCGCCTGGGCGATCGCGGCGTCGAGGATGCGCGCCTGGTGCTCGTACTCGCCGCGGATGTAGATGTAGCCGCGCACGGCGCCGATCGCGTAGCCGGCGAGCGTGATCCCCTCCAGCAGCTGGAAGGGGTTGGTCTCCATCAGCTCGCGGTCCTTGAAGGTGCCCGGCTCGCTCTCGTCGGCGTTGCACACGACGTAGGCGGGCAGCACCGAGTCCTTCGGGATGAAGCTGGCCTTGCGGCCCATCGGGAAGCCGGCGCCGCCGCGGCCGCGCAGGCCCGAGCGCACGAAGGCGTAGACGGCCTCGTCGCGGTCCATCTCGGTGAGGGCCTTGCGCAGGGCCTCGTACCCGCCCGCGCGACGGTAGTCGGAGAGGTCGGTGAGCACCTGGCCCGCCTCGCGCTGGCGGTAGACGACGTTCTTGATCGGCACGGTTCCCCTACCTCCAGAGCTGGTCGGGGCGAGGGCTCGTGCGGAGCTCGTCCACCAGGGCGTCGGCCTCGTCCAGCGACAGGGGCCCGCGCGTCTGCTCGGCGTCCACCTGCACGGCCGGGGCGTGGTCGCAGTAGCCCAGGCACTGGGCCTCCTGCACCGTGATCATCCCGTCCTCGCTGGTGCCCCCGTGGTGGGAGACCCCGGCGCGGTCGCAGATGCGCTCCATCAGCTCGTCCGAGCCGCGGAGCATGCAGGAGAGGGTGACGCAGACCGACACGACCCGCTGCCCGGTGGGCTCCAGGTAGAGGCGGTCGTAGAAGGAGGCGACGCTCTCGCAGTAGGCCGCCGAGAACCCGGTCGCCTCGGCGACGGCCTCGATGTCCTCGCGCGTCAGGTGGCCCTTCTCCGTCTGGGCGTACTTGAGCGCCGGCAGGATGAGCGAGCGCGCCTCGGCGTACTCGTGCCGGATCGGCTCGATGTGCGCGAGCACCTCGGCGGCGGTCACCTGTCCACACCCCCCATGACGTTGTCGAGCGAGCCGATCATGGTGATCAGGTCGGCCAGGTAGTTCCCTCTGGCCATCGGGCGCAGCGCCTGCAGGTTCACGAAGCTGGGGTCGCGCATGTGCACGCGGCGCGGCTTGGGCGAGCCGTCGGCGACCACGTAGCAGCCGAGCTCGCCGCGGGGGCTCTCGACGGCCGAGTAGGCCTCGCCCTCGGGCACGCGGAAGCCCTCGGTCACGAGCTTGAAGTGGTGGATCAGCGCCTCCATCGAGGTGGAGAGCTCTCCGCGGGGCGGCAGCACGACCTTGCGGTCGTCGGCGATGTGGCCGCCCTCGGGCATCCCGTCGAGCGCCTGGCCGATGATCCGCACCGACTCGCGCATCTCGCGAAGGCGCACGGTGTACCGGTCGTAGGCGTCGCCGTTGACGCCGAGCGGCACCTGGAAGTCGAAGTGCTCGTAGCCCGAGTAGGGGGCGGTCTTGCGCAGGTCGAGGTCGACGCCGGCGGCGCGCAGGGCGGGCCCGGTCACGCCGAGGTCGAGCAACTGCTCGGCGGGCAGGGCGCCCACGCCGCGGGTGCGGTCGATCCAGATCGGGTTCTCGGTCAGCAGGCCTTCGTACTCGTCGATGCGGCCGGGCATCTCGTCGATGAACTCGCGCAGCCGCTGCTCGAAGCCGGGGGGCATGTCGTCGGCGCAGCCACCCACCTGGAAGAAGCGGGTGTTCATCCGCTCGCCGGCGATCATCTCGCCCAGGTCGAGAGCCTTCTCGCGCTCGCGGTAGGTGTAGAACATCACCGTCATCGCCCCGAGCTCGAGGCCGCTGGTCCCCAGCCACACCAGGTGGCTGGTGATGCGGTTGAGCTCGCACATGATCACGCGCAGGTACTGGGCGCGGTCGGGCACCTCGAGTCCCAGCAGCTTCTCCACCGACATCGTGTACGCGTGGATGTTGAAGTAGGACGCCAGGTAGTCCATCCGCGTGACGAGCGTGATGGCCTGCCAGTAGGTCTTGTTCTCGCACTGCTTCTCGATGCCGGTGTGCAGGTAGCCGATCACCGGGTGCAGGTCGCGGATGATCTCGCCGTCCAGCTCGGTGACGAGTCGCAGCACGCCGTGCGTGGAGGGGTGCTGCGGGCCGATGTTGATGATCATCGGCTGCCGTGAGCCGGGCGTCTGCTCGACGGCGGCCTCGATGCCGGCCAGCGCCTCCTGGGGCGTCATGGCCTCGGCGCCGGCGATGGCGCGCTCGGTCTCCGTCAGCTCGCGCCCCTCGCGGCGCGCCGCCTCGAGGGCCTCGCGGGCCTCCTCGGCCGCCGGGATACCGCCTCCGGTCTCGGTGCTCATCGCCTACACCGCATCCGTGAACTGGACCTCTTCGCCGCCCAGGGGGTAGTCGCGCCGCAGCGGGTGGCCCTCCCAGTCGAGCGGCATCAGGATGCGCGCCAGGTCCGGGTGGTTGCGGAAGCGGACGCCGAACATGTCGTAGACCTCGCGCTCGTGCCAGTTGGCGGTGGCCCAGACGCTCACCACCGAGTCGACCTCGGGCCCCGGCCCGCCCTCCTCGTCGGGCCCGGCCCAGACGCGGAGCCGCAGCCGGGATCCGGTCTCGAGCGAGTAGAGGTGGTACGCGACGCGGAACCGGCCCGGGTGCTCCGGGAAGTCGGCGCACGTGACGTCCGAGAGGAGGACGTAGGCGAGGGGCGCGCCCTTGATGAAGCGGGCGACCTCCAGGATGCGGTCCTTCGCGATCTCGATCGTGAGCTCGCCGACGTGGGCGATCTCCTCGACGACCGATCCTGCGACGGCGGACTCGATCGTGGTCCCGACCTCGCTCACCCGGCGCTCACGGGCGCGATCTCCCGGCGCAGGTCGGAGGAGCTCGGCAGGCCGTTGGCCCCGATCAGCCGCTGCAGCACGAGGATGCCCTCGATCAGGCCCTCCGGGCGCGGCGGACAGCCCGGGACGTACACGTCCACCGGGACGACCTTGTCCACGCCCTGCACCAGCGCGTAGTTGTTGAAGACCCCGCCGGTCGAGGCGCATGCGCCCATCGAGATGACCCACTTCGGCTCGAGCATCTGGTCGTAGATGCGCCGCAGGACGGGCGCCATCTTCTGGGCCACGCGGCCCGAGACGATCAGCAGGTCGGCCTGGCGCGGCGTCGCGCGGAAGACCTCCGCTCCGAAGCGGGCGATGTCGTACCGCGGGGTCGCCGTGTGCATCATCTCGATCGCGCAGCAGGCCAGGCCGAACGTGGCCGGCCACACCGAGCTCGCCTGGGCCCAGTGGAGCGCCTTCTCGAAGGTCGTGATGAGGAGGCTCTTCTCGAACGCCTCTTCATCGGCCGCGCGCAGGTCGCGGTCGATGCCGGGGTCGGTGCGCGGCGCGCGCTCGATCGGGCTTCCGGGCGGCGGGATCAACGCCATTCGAGCGCCCCCTTCTTCCAGATGTAGGCCAGGGCCTCGATCAGCGTGAACACGAAGACCAGCAGGACCACCAGGCCCACGAGCCCGTCGTCGCGCAGCGTCACGGCGATCGGATAGAGAAACGCCAGCTCGATGTCGAAGATGATGAAGAGCATCGCCGTGAGGTAGAAGTCGATCGAGAACCGCTGCCGCACGGGCGTCGAGGGCAGGATGCCGCTCTCGTACGGGAGGATCTTCGCCGGGTTGGGCTTGCTCTTGACGAGCTTGCTCAACGAGAAGATGGCACCGGCCACGGCCAGGCCGCCGGCGAAGTAGATCAAGATCGGCAGGTAGTCGGAGAGCTCCACGGTGCCTCTCGGACGCGGATTTCGCAGAGCGAACTGGGGCCCTTCGCGCTGCACGCTAGCAACGGCCTCGCGGGGCCGCATCAATGTGACGATCGGTGCGACCCGGTTCAAGGAGACCCGGACGGGATCGCCGAGGCGGACCCGGTGTACCTTTCGGCGCGTGCAGGACCGCCTTGACTACTTCGCCCGCCTGGTCGCCGAGGAACCGACGGTCGCCCGCGCGCGGTTCGCTTACGCAAACGAATTGATCCGCGCGGAGCGCTGGGAGGACGCGGTGGGCGAGCTGAGGGCCTATCTGGCGCTCGCCGAGGACGAGGGCAACGCATGGGGACGGCTCGCCGAGGCGCTGACGGCGCTCGGGCGCCCGGACGAGGCGGCCGACGCCTACCTCACGGGCATCGACCAGAGCCTCAAGCACGGCCACACCGGGATGGCCGCCGACTTCGAGGCCGCCATCGAGGAGTTGTGACAAAGAGGTCACCTCGGAATGACGCTCGCAGACGCCCGCATCCTGCAAATCACGCCGAGGCGTCGTCATCGGTCGGGGCGATGCCACCAGCATCGCGCCCTCCCTGCTTCCTGACCTCGTCGGATTTTCGGGGCGGGCGCCTGCGGGTCATCCCGAGGTGACCTCTGCGGCCCGGCTGCGGGAGTCCTTCGCCTTCTCCCCGCGGGGGGCGCTGCGGATGTGGCAGCGCAACGCGACCGTCGGGCGCAAGACGCTCGTCACCACGCTCATGCCGCGCTTCCTCGAGGCGATCGCCTATCTGGCGATCATGGGCCTCGGGCTCGGTACCTACCTCACCACGGTCGAGGGCGTCGACTACGTCGACTTCATCGCCCCCGGGGTGCTGGCCTCCACGATCATGTTCGGCGCGATCATCGAGACGACCTACAACGCGTTCGTGCGCATCCACGTGCGCCGGGTGGTCGAGGCCGTCGTCACCACGCCCCTCTCGATCGCCGACGTCGTCGTGGGCGAGTACCTCTGGGCCGCCACGCGCGCGGTCGTCTACGGCCTGATCTTCCTGCTGGTGATGGTGGCCTTCGGGCTGGTGCACACGCCGATGGCCCTGCTGCTGCCGCCGGTGTTCGCCATCGGTGCGCTGACCTTCGCGGTGCTCGGCATGGCCTACACGAGCTTCGTCAGCAACATCGAGCACTTCAACATCCTCTTCACCGGGGTGCTGACGCCGATGTTCCTGTTCGGCGGGGTCTTCTTCCCCTTCTCCGGCCTCCCGGACTGGGCCCAGGTCGTCGGCTGGTGCCTGCCGCTCTCGCACCTGGTGGCCGCCACCCGCGACCTCACCCTCGGCGGCGCCGGGCTCGGCACTCTGGCCCACGTCGGGGCGCTGCTGGCCCTCCTGGTGGTTCTCTTCCCGTTCCCCGCGGCGCGCCTGAGCCGGACGCTGCTGCGCTAGCCGCGGATGAGGGTGCCCTCGCAGTACCGCGCCCTCGCCTCCACCAGCTCGACCATCCTCCCGGGCAGCGGACTGCCGAGAGCCGCGACGTCCGGATCCCCCGCGGCCGCCGCGAAGGCGCCCGGTGCCCGTGCCGCCAGGTCGCGCGCACGGTCCACCACACCCGCCTCATCGAGGCCGAGCTCACGAGCGACGGCCGGCCAGGGGTTCCGGTAGGTGGTGACGCGGTAGTCGCCCCCCAGCTTCATGGCGAACTTCAACCCGAGCGGGTTGTCACCGTAGGGCAGGGCCGAGGCGATGTCGTAGAGGGGAGCGAGGCGGACCTGCCGCCCGGACAGCAGCAGCGAGTAGTTCTTGGCGTGGCCGTCGGTGCCGACCACGAGCCAGTTCCAGATCAGCGCATCGGCGAAGCGCCCGACCGCCTCCTCCGCCCGGGGTGAGGGCATCGACCGCCGGAGCAGGCCGGCGATGTCGGCGACGGACGGCCCGCCGTCGGACTGGTACTTGCGCGCCGGGTGCAGCCCCAGGGCCTGGCACATGTCCTCCTGGTGCACGCGGGCGAGCCGCCCGTCGATCTCGACGCGGTCGTAACGCTCGATCACGATCGCGGACTCGTCCCCGAACCGGCGTACCGCGGTCCTCGCCGCGACGAGCCCGGCGCGGGCGGCTGCCGCGAGGCACAGGTGCTCGTTGAGGTCATGGTCATCGAGCCCGGCGATCGCGGGCTTGAGGATGTGACTGGTGGCGGCCGCGCCCGAGGGGAGCCCCCATCGGCCCCGGGAGAGGAGCAGGGCCGTCTTGGCCTGCGCGCCGGCGAGACTGAAGCGGCCGGCCGGATCGCGACCGAGCCATGCGGTGGTGTCCGTGCGGAGCTCCCGCAGCCGCGCGCCGACGTCATCCTCCGTCAGCCACTCGACGTCTCCGCCGCGGGCCGACGCGTCGGAGGCCAGGAACCGGACCGCGCCGGCGCAGTCCTCTCCCACGGGTGTGCCGAGCAGCGCGAAGGGTGACGACGCCGCAACGCGATACGTCCTCGCCCAGCGCTCGATGACGCGGTCGTTGTCGGGGAGCAGGCCCCACAGCCAGGACGTGAGCACCGGATCGCCGTGAACGCCCTCGGCCGGCGGCATTGCGAGGGAGAGAGGGGTCGGGTTCCCCTCCCGCCGGTAGTCGTCCTCGTAGACGAAGCGGAGGCGACCCCCCGACGTGCGGCTCACGGCACCCGCGCGCCGTCCGTCGAGCATGACGGTGAGGGCGCTATCCATCGGCACCGTGGCGACGGAGGACCTCATCGAGGTCCACGCTCTGGCGGTCGCCCGGCACGGACGTCGGATCGCGCACGTCCAGCTCGAGGCCGAGGGCGTGGAGGGTGCGGACGACGAGCCCGAGCTCGGCGGTGGGCTTGCCTCCTTCGAGCTCGTGCACCCACTTCCGGGAGACACCCGCGCGGTCGGCCAGCGCCGCCTGGGTCAGGCCGAGCTCGTGGCGTCGCCCGCGGATGATGGATGCGAAGTCATGGACGGAGTCGGCCTTCATGGGCTCCTCCCCTGAGAACGTACGGTTACTTTCTGAACGATGTAACCGTTCGCTACCACCCTACTGCACGTCACCGATCGGTGACAAAGGAGCTACGACGCCGCTGCGGCTCCGCTGGTGACCCGGGCGACGCCGGTCGCCTCGGCGGCCGCGCGCACCGCGGCGGCCACGTTCGGCACCAGCTGTGCGTTGAAGATCGAGGGCACGACGTTCGTCGCCGACAGGCCGCCTTCCTCGAGCGCCGTCTCGGCGATGGCCGTGGCGGCGGCGAGGGTCATCGCCTGGTTGATCTCCGTCGCGCGGCAGTCGAGCGCACCGCGCCAGATGCCCGGCGAGGCGAGGCCCGAGTTGATCTGGTTGGGCACGTCCGGGCGGCCGGTCGCGTAGACGCCGGCGACGCCGGCGGCCTCGGAGGGGCGGATCTCGGGCTCGGGCATCGCCAGGGCCAGCACCACCGGGTCGGCCGCCATCGCGCTCACGTCGGCCGCGCTCAGCAGGCCGGGCGCCGAGAGGCCGACGAACGCGTGCGCGCCCTTCAGGATCTCCGCGACCGGGCCGGTGACGCCGGCGGGGTTGGTGTTGGCGGCGATCCAGGAGAGGTCGTCGTCGAGGTCGTCGCGCCCGGCGTGGATCGCGCCCTTGCTGTCGGCCACGACCACCGTTCCGGCGCCGGCGGCGACCAGCAGGCGGGCCACGGCCTGCCCGCCGGGGCCCGTTCCCGCGACGACGATCGTCGCGTCGGCGAGGGTCGTGCCGGCCACGGCGAGGCCGTTGGTGAGGGCGGCGAGCACCACCACCGCGGTGCCCTGCTGGTCCTCGTGGAACACCGGGATGTCGAGGCGCTCGGCGATCAGGCGCTGGATCTCGAAGCAGCGCGGCGCCGAGATGTCGGCGAGGTGGATGCCGGCGAAGACCGAGGAGGTCAGCACGACCGCCTCGGCGATCTCGGCCGGATCGCGCAGGTCGATCGGGAGCGGGAAGGCGTCGATGCCGGCGAGGGTGTGGAGGAAGGCGCACTTGGCCTCGAGCGCCGGCAGCGCCGCCTCGGGGCCGAGGTCGCCCTGGCCCACCACGCTCGAGCCGTCGCTGACGACCATCACGCTGCTGCCCTTGATCGTGTACTCCCAGGCCTGCTCGAAGTCGTGGTGGATCGCCATGCACACCCGCGCCACGCCCGGCGTGTAGGCCATCGAGAGGTCGTCGCGCGTCACCACGGGCACGCGGTTCTCCATGCCGATCTTGCCGCCGGCGTGGCTGAGGAAGACCCGGTCTGTGAGCGACTCCACCTCGACGCCCTCCACCTGGCGTACCGCCCGCGCGATCGACTCGCCGTGTTCCTCGTCGCGCGCGTAGATCGTGATGTCGCGGGTGATCGCGTCCTTGCCCGAGCGCACGATGTCCACGCCGCCCACCTGACCGCCGGTGTCGCCGATCGCCTCCATCACCCGTCCGAGCATCCCGACGCTCGCGGGGATGTGGACGCGCATCGTCAGGCTGTACGTGGGCTGCGACATCGCTGGAAGACCTCACTGCGGGTGGGCGGGACCGGGA
>JAEMRL010000394.1 GCA_016463385.1 Thermoleophilia bacterium | reverse complement strand
GCCCTGGACCATCCGCCGTTGCACCGAGGCGAGGAGATCCTCGGCCGCGATCAGCGCGTCGAGCCGTGCGGTGTCCTCTCGGGCGAGGCGGTTCAGCTCGGCGGCGAGGCGGCTGGGCCGCCGCAGGGCGCGGACGGCCTCGGCCTCCGCCCGCGAGCCCTCCGCGCGGAGCTCCTTCACCAGGGCGTCGCGGGCCTTCGTGAACATCGCCGGCGGGCCCGCGTAGAGGGCGTCGAGACGGCCGTCGAGGTCGTCCGTCACGCCGGGTCGGGCTCGGCCTCGTGGTCCTCGTCGCGGGCCGACTCGACGTGGGCGAAGCCCTCGGGCCCGGCGGCGGTGGGCGCGCCGCAGCGGCGGCACGGCGGCGTGCCGAGGGCGGCCCAGTCGGGAACCGGCGCGTGGTCGGAGTCGAGGTCGCAGGAGGCGACCAGGCGCGCCTTGTGGATCAGGCTGCCCGCGGTCCTGCCGCGGACGAGCCGCTCACCGCACTCCGCGCACGTCAACCGGGCGAGCACCTCCGCCGGCATCGCACCCATGTCCCACCTCCGTCACCCGTGCCTTGCGGTCCCGACGCTATCGCGCCCCGTGCCGGCGGGTCCGCCGCCGGGTCCGACCCGCGAACGCGATCCGGGCCGCGCGATGAGGGTCACGGTACTGCGCGACCGTGATCCGCGTTGCGCCGGGGACGGATGACACGTGGGCGACGCTCGCAGCCCTCCCCGCCCCCCAGCGGACACCGGAGAAGCTCATGGAGATCGTGTTCCGGGGTCCTGCCGGCCCGTCTTGCGGCACCTTTCCAGTTCTCGGGAGGAAGTTCTCGCGTGCATCAAGACGCCGCGGCGCGCGCCGAGGACCGCGACAGAAGGACGGATCGGAATCGACGGGGAGCGCGAGACGTGATGACTGAGACGGGGACGGCACCGGCCGGCGACCACTGGTTCACGGAGGACGACCGCAGGGCCGCCCTGCGGATCGACGAGGACACGTTCGCGGCGCTCCGTGAGGGGGCGCCCCTGCTGACGGCGAGCGCGGACCGGATCGTCGCCGAGTTCTACGGGCGCGCCCAGGGCGTGCCGTCGTTGAACGAGATGATCGCCCGCCACTCGTCGGTGGACCGGCTGTCCAGCACGCTGCGCCAGTACCTGCTCGACCTCTGCGAGACGCGTCTCGATCCCGAGCACATCGCGTCGCGGCGGCGGATCGCCGCGGTCCATGACCGCATCGGCCTGCCGATCGACGCCTACCAGGCGCAGCTGCAGGCCATCCGCGAGGTCTGGACAGCGGCCGTCCTCGAGTCGATGAAGAAGGGCTGGAAGACCCCGGCGGCGGCGGTGCGGCTGATCAGCGCGCTCGACAAGGTGCTCACCTTCGACGAGGGCACCGTCTCCCTCTACTTCACCGACGCCCTCTCGGAGACGCTCGCCGAGGCCCGTCGCCAGCAGGAGGAGCAGGCGGAGGTGCAGCGCGAGCTGAACATGCTGGCCGGTCAGCTGGCCGCCGCCTCCGAGCAGGCGTCGGCCGCCGTCCAGGAGATGGGCGCGACGGCCGCGCAGGTGGCCACCGAGACCGGCGAGGCCTCCCAGGACGCCGAGACCGCCCGGGGCACGGCCACGGAAGGGCTCGAGGTGATCGGGCGCACCGAGCAGTCGGTGATCCGGGTGCGCGAGGCGACCGCCGGCGTGAGCCGGGCTGCGGGGGGCCTGGAGGAGAGCTCGGCCCGCATCGCCGGCATCTCCTCCATGCTCCGGGAGACCGCCGACCAGATCAACCTCCTCGCCCTGAACGCGGCCATCGAGGCCGCGCGGGCGGGCGAGGCCGGCCGCGGCTTCGCGGTCGTCGCCGACGAGGTCCGCAAGCTCGCCGAGTCGACCCAGCGCCAGCTCGTCGATGCCGACACCGCGGTGGACCGCATGCAGCACGACATCGCCGACGTGCGCGAGGCGGGGGAGACCACCGTCACCGAGGTCGAGACGCTCGGCAACGAGGCCGCCGAGGCGCGCGACCGCTTCGTCGAGATCGCCCGCGCCGTCGAGGGCACCAGCGCCAACCTCGGCAACATCGCGGCGGCCTCGCAGCAGGTGGCGGCGGCCTCGGACGAGACCGGCCGCTCGTCGCTCGAGGTCGCCCGCCTGGCCGAGGCCGTGAAGGGGATCGCCGACGGGCTCGAGGAGCGCGCGGCCTCCGTCTGACGCTCGGTCCGGCCCCGCGCGACCCACCCGTCGCGCGGGCGTCCGGCCCCACCCGGCTCTCAACTGCCGCACCCGGGTGCCGATCAACCTGCAGGCGATCGACCCCCGTTCGTCATGGACACGGCCACCAGCTGCGAGGACGCGATGACCGCCGGATCAACGACCGAGCCCGGACGCGGCGCCGCCATCCCGTCCGGGATGGCGGCCCTCGTCGCCCGCTCCTGGCCGGACGCCGTGGCCGGCGCGCCGGCGGCCGAGGCCTACGACCGTGCGCTGTCCGGTCTCGACCCGGCGGTCGTGGCCGAGGTCGCCGCGTCCCTCGCCGCCAAGGGGCGCGCCGCTCCGCCCCCCGACATCCTGCGCACCGTCGTCGCCTCCCGCCAGGAGATCTCGGCGACCGTGGCGCACGCCGCCGCCCCGCCCGCTGTGACGGCCTCGCGCGCTCGGCCCGTCGCAGCGGCCCTCATCGCCGGGGGATGCCTCGGGCTCGCCTCCCTCGCGACCCGGGCC
>JAEMRL010000393.1 GCA_016463385.1 Thermoleophilia bacterium | reverse complement strand
AGATCGCCGCCCGCACGATCCGCGCCGCCGGCGTGGGCACGCGGGTCCTGCTCACCGAGGGCTGACGCCCCAGCGGGCCGGGTCGTGTCGGCGGGGCGCACGGCTATCATCCGGCCGCATGCCTCGCTCACGACTCGATGTCGCGCTTGTGGAGCGGGGACTCTTCCCGAACCGCTCGCGTGCCCACGCCGGCCGCGCGGATCGTGCGGGCGGCGATCTGGGGTGCCGTGAGCCCGGCGTCCTCGAGCAGGATCTCCCGCTTGCCGTGGTCGATGAAGCGGTCGGGGATCCCGACGCGGAGCACCCGCACGGAGGTGTCCTCGAGGCACTCGAGCACCGCGCTGCCGAATCCGCCCATCTGGGCGTGGTCCTCGATGGTCACGATCAGGTCGTGCCGCGCGGCCAGCTCGCGCATCAGCGCCGCGTCGATGGGCTTCGCGAAGCGCGCGTTGACCACAGTGGGGCGCGCGCCGAGGCCCTCGGCCACCAGGTCGGCGGCCTCGCGGGCGAGCACCGCGCCGTAGCCGTAGCCGACCAGCGCCACGCCCTCGCCGGGCTCCAGCACCTGGCCGCGGCCGATCTCCATCGGCTCGGGCCGCTCGGGGATCGGGACGCCGAGACCGGCGCCGCGCGGGTAGCGGATCGCCACCGGCCCGTCGATCCGCAGGGCCGTGTGCAGCATCGTCACCAGCTCGGCCTCGTCCATCGGCGCCATCACGGTCAAGCCGGGGATGGCGCGCAGGTAGGCGATGTCGAAGGCGCCGTGATGCGTGGGGCCGTCGTCGCCCACCAGGCCGCCGCGGTCGATGGCGAAGACCACGGGCAGGCCCTGGATCGCCGCGTCGTGGACGATCGGGTCGAAGGCGCGCTGCAGGAAGGTCGAGTAGATCGCGCACACCGGCCGGTAGCCGGCGATCGCCAGGCCGCACGCGAAGACGACCGCGTGCTGCTCGGCGATGCCCACGTCGTAAGTGCGCTCGGGGAAGCGATCCATCATGTGCTGCATCCCGGTGCCCTTGAGCATCGCGGCGGTGATGCCGACCACGCGCGGGTCGCGCTCGGCCTCGGCCACGAGGGCGCGCCCGAAGACCTCGGTGTAGTTGGGCGGCCCGGAGGACTTCTTGGTCGCCGCCTTGCCGCTCTCGATGACGAACGGGGTGGCGCCGTGCATGGCCTCGCCGTCGGCCTCGGCCGGGCCGTAGCCGCGCCCCTTGACGGTCTTGACGTGGATCACCACGGGGCGGTCCATGACGTGCGTGGTGCGCAGCGCCTTGCGCATCTCCTCGACGTCGTGGCCGTCGATCGGGCCGATGTAGGCGAAGCCGAGGGCCTCGAAGAGCGCGCCGGGGACGAACCACAGCGACTTGGTGGCGTCGCGGATGTGCCCGCCGAGCTCGCTGGCCCCCGGAAGCCGCGACAGGCCGCGCTCGAGCTCCTCGCGGACGCGGGTCAGGGTCGGGTCGACCCTCACGCGCTGGAACAGCTTCGACAGGGCGCCGACGTTCTCGGAGATGCTCATGCCGTTGTCGTTGAGGATCACCGTGACCGGCGATCCGAGCGCGCCGGCCTGGTTGAGGCCCTCGTAGGCCATGCCGCCGGTGAGGGCGCCGTCGCCGATGACGCAGACCGACCGGCTCTCGCGGCGCCCGTGGCGTGCGGCCTCGGCGAGCCCGGTGGCGTAGCTGATCGAGGTGCTGGCGTGGCCGGCGCCCATCACATCGTGCTCGCTCTCGGAGCGGCTGAGGAAGCCGCTGATGCCCCCGTGCTGGCGCAGGGTCGCAAAGTCGTCGAGGCGCCCCGTGAGCAGCTTGTGGCCGTAGGCCTGGTGGCCGACGTCCCACACGATGCGGTCGCGCGGGGACTGCAGCTCGGCGTGGAGCGCGATCGTCAGCTCCACCGTCCCGAGGCTGGAGCCGAGGTGGCCGCCGGTCTGGGCGACGGTGTCGATGATCGCCTCGCGCATCTCGGCCGCGAGGGCCTCCAGCTCGGCGTCGCTCATGCCGTTGAGCTCGCTCGGGCTCTTCAGCCCCGCGAGGATCGGGAACCGCGGATGGGGTGTGGCCATCCGGTGATCTTAGGGCACGGCCGCGGCACCGGACGCCGGGGGCGCATCCACCGGCCCGACGCAAGGACTATCGTCCGGGGCATGCCCGGGCTGGTCCTGCACGACAACCCGATGTCCTCGAACGCCCTCAAGGTGCGCTTCCTGCTGGCGGAGCTGGACCTGCCGTACGAGCGGCGGACGGTGGCGCTGAGCCGGCCCCGGCCCGAGGCGTTCATGGCGCTCAACCCGGTCGGGGGCATCCCCGTGCTGGAGGACGACGATCTCGTCGTGAGCGAGTCGCACGCGATCCTGCGCTATCTGGCCGGGCGCGAGGGCCGCGACGACCTCCACCCCGCCGCGCCGCGCGAGCGCGCCGTGGTGGAGGAGTTCCTCGACCGCTTCGCGACCGGCATCCGGGCCGCCTTCTTCCGCCACGAGGCCCCGGCGCTCGGCTACTCGCGCGAGAGGGGCGGCATGGGCGCGGTACCGCCCGATCCGGCCGCGGCCGCGGCGGCCGAGAGCGCGATGCAGCCCACCCTGCGCCTGCTGGAGGGCCTGGTCGCGGCCGACTCGGTGGTGCTCGGCCGCTTCACGATCGCCGACTGCGCGCTGGCCCCGGTGCTCTTCCGCACCACCCGCACCGGGCTCGCCGGCTA
>JAEMRL010000041.1:9794-10660 GCA_016463385.1 Thermoleophilia bacterium | reverse complement strand
GCCCACCCACGCCCGGGACGTCACCGAGATCGTCGCCTTCGCGCGCGCGCTCGGCCTCCGCGTCGCCCCGCAGGGCACGGGCCACAACCCCGGCCCGCTCGGCGATCTGTCGGACGTCATCCTGGTGCGGACGAGCTCGATGACCGAGGTCTCCATCGATCCCGGGGCACGGGTGGCCCGGGTCCAGTCGGGCGCGCTCTGGGAGCACGTCGTGGTGCCGGCGGCCGCGCACGGGCTGGTGGCGCTGCACGGCTCATCGCCCGACGTCGGCGTCGCGGGCTACACGCTCGGTGGAGGCGTGGGCTGGCTCGGCCGGCGCCACGGCCTGGCCTCCAACTCGCTCGTGGCCGTCGAGATCGTTCTGCCCGACGGGCGCCTCGTACGCGCCGACCGCGACACCGAGCCCGACCTCTTCTGGGCTCTCCGCGGCGGCGGCGGCAACTTCGGCATCGTCACCGCGCTCGAGCTGCGCCTCTTCCCGCTGGAGGAGGTCGTCGGCGGATGGCTGATCTGGCCCTGGGAGGACTCGCAGCGGGTGCTGTCGGCCTGGGCGGAGTGGACCGAGACCGCGCCCGACGCCGTCACCTCGGTGGCGCGCATCCTGCAACTGCCACCGATCCCGCAGATCCCCGAGCCCCTGCGCGGCCGCAACCTCGTCGTCGTGGAGGTGGCGATCCTCCCCGACGAGGCCGACGCCGACGCGCTGCTGGCGCCGCTGCGGGCCCTCGGCCCGGAGATCGACACCGTCGCGACGATGCCCGCCAGCGGCCTGATGCGCCTGCACCAGGACCCCGAGGGCCCGACGCCCGGCCTCAGCCACCACGCGATGCTCGACGCCCTGCCGCCGGAGGCGATCGAGACGCTGG
>JAEMRL010000041.1:0-9784 GCA_016463385.1 Thermoleophilia bacterium | reverse complement strand
TGCGCCAGCTGGGCGGGGCGCTCGGGCGGCCGGCGGAGGACGCGGGCGCCCTCGACCGCATCGACGCGCGCTTCATCCTGTTCGCGGTCGGCATCCCGATGGACGCCGCCATGGGCGCCGCGGTCGTCGCGCACGCGGAGCGGGTGGTGAGCGCGGTGGAGCCGTGGGGCCGCCGGCGCGCCTACCTCAACTTCGCCGAGCGCCCCACCGCGTCGGTGACGGCCTTCGACGAGGACGCCCACGCCCGTCTGCTGGCGACCCGCGCCCGCTACGACGGCCGGTCGATGATGCGGGCCAACCACCGCATCGAGGGCTGAGGCGAGACCTGCGCCACGGCCGCCCCGTCGCGGGGCGGCCGTGGATCACGCGGTCCGGACTAGTAGCGGTACTGGTCCGACTTGTAGGGGCCCTCGACCGACACGCCGATGTAGGAGGCCTGCTCCTCGGTGAGGGTCGTCAGCCGGACGCCGAGGGCGTCCAGGTGCAGACGGGCGACCTTCTCGTCGAGGTGCTTCGGCAGCACGTAGACCTTCTTCTCGTACTCGTCGTTGCGCGTGTACAGCTCGATCTGGGCGATCGTCTGGTTGCTGAACGAGTTCGACATCACGAACGACGGGTGGCCGGTCGCGTTGCCGAGGTTCAGCAGGCGGCCCTCGGAGAGCACGATGATCGTGCGGCCGTCGGCGAAGACCCACTCGTCGACCTGCGGCTTGATGTTGATCTTCTTCACGCCGGGCAGCGCGGCCAGGCCGGCCATGTCGATCTCGTTGTCGAAGTGGCCGATGTTGCCGACGATGGCCTGGTGCTTCATCCGCTCCATGTGCTTCGCGGTGATGATGTTGTGGTTGCCCGTGGCGGTGATGAAGATGTCGGCCGTCTCGACGACGTCCTCCAGCGTGGCCACCTGGTAGCCCTGCATCGCGGCCTGGAGGGCGCAGATCGGGTCGATCTCGGTGACGATGACGCGGGCGCCCTGGGCGCGCAGCGCCTCGGCGCAGCCCTTGCCGACGTCGCCGAAGCCGCAGACCACGCCCACCTTGCCGCCGATCATCACGTCGGTGGCGCGGTTGATGCCGTCGATCAGCGAGTGGCGGCAGCCGTAGAGGTTGTCGAACTTCGACTTGGTGACCGAGTCGTTGACGTTGATGGCGGGGAAGAGCAGCTCGCCCTTCTCGGCCAGCTGGTACAGCCGCAGCACGCCGGTGGTGGTCTCCTCGGTGACGCCCATGATGCCCTCGGCGATCGTGGTGTACCGCTTCGGGTCCTCGCGCAGCGACTGCCGCAGCAGGCCCAGGAAGACGCGGAACTCCTCCGACTCGGCCGTGGCCTCGTCGGGCACCGATCCGGCCAGCTCGTACTCACGGCCCTTGTGCACGAGCATCGTGGCGTCGCCGCCGTCGTCGAGGATCATGTTCGGGCCGCCGTCGGGCCAGCGCACGACCTGCTCCGTGCACCACCAGTACTCCTCGAGGGTCTCGCCCTTCCACGCGAACACCGGGACGCCGCGGGGCTCCTCGGGGGTGCCGTCGGGGCCGACGACGATCGCGGCCGCCGCGTGGTCCTGGGTGGAGAAGATGTTGCACGAGGCCCAGCGCACCTCGGCGCCGAGGGACGTGAGCGTCTCGATCAGCACCGCGGTCTGGACGGTCATGTGCAGCGAGCCCGTGATGCGCGCGCCCTTCAGGGGCTGGGCGTCCGCGTACTCGGCGCGGATGCTCATGAGCCCCGGCATCTCGTGCTCGGCGAGGCGGATCTCCTTGCGGCCGAACTCGGCAAGCGAGAGATCGGCGACCTTGTAGTCGGTCACCGTCAGCGGAGCGGACGTCGTCATGCGGTCTCCATCAGGTCGGGGTGGTGAGTCCGAGCAGGCGCATGTGCTTGGCCTGCTCGCGCTTGAGCCAGTCGGCGGCGGTGGTGCCCTGCGGGCGGACCGGGCGCGCCTGCAACCAGGCGTCGACCGCGTCCGAGAGCGACGCCTCGGTGCGCAGGCGCAGCGCGAAGCCGACCTCGCCGAGGGCCACGTCGTGGTCGTTCAGCAGCTCGCGCAGGGTGCGCAGCCGCTGCAGCTCGGCCGCGCCGAAGAGGCGGTAGCCGGCCGGGGAGCGCTCGGGGACCACGAGGCCGATGCTCTCGATGTAGCGCAGCATGCGCGGCGACCACCCGGTGGTCTCCGCGGCCTCGTTGATCGTCAGGGTCTCCGTCGCCAAATCGTGGCCGACCTTATCACGGTCGTGTCAATGTTGGCTCACGATCGCGCGGCTCCCCCCGCGGGGGCCGACGCCCTGCTGTACGTTCGAGACCGTGGACATCGGGGCGATCCTCAGCGAGGCGTGGCGCCTCTACACCCGCTTCTTCGTGCGGTTCATCGTGGTGGCGGGGGTCGTCTTCCTGGCGCTCGGCGCGGTCACCGCGATCATCGAGGGCGCCACCGGCGAGGAGGGGTCGCTCCTGGCCTCGCTGCTGTCGCTCGCCGTCCAGATCGTCGGCTACTTCTGGATCCAGGGTGTGCTGGTCGTCCTCACGGCCGACGTGCGCGACGGGGTGGCCGACCACTCGTTCGGCGAGCTGTTCGCGCGTGTGCGCCCGAAGCTCGGCGCGCTGATCCTCGCGGGCATCCTCGCCGCCATCGGCATCGTGATCGGTTTCATCCTGGTGATCATCCCGGGCCTCTACCTGCTGACCCGCTGGTCGATGATCGGCCCGGCGATCGTGATCGAGGATCTGTCGGCCGGCGAGTCGTTCAGCCGCTCGCACCAGCTGGTGCGCGGCCGCGCCTGGCAGGTGTTCGGGCTCCTGGTGCTGCTGTTCGTGATCAACGTGGTCGTCGGCGGCCTGATCGTGGGCGTCGCGAGCGGCATCTCGGACGGATCGGTCGGCAGCTGGCTCGCCGCCGCGGTGGCCAACGCGATCATCACGCCCTTCATCGCGATCGCCACGACGCTCGTCTACTTCCTGCTGTCCGGGGGCACCGGCGCGGCCCCTCGGGCGCCCGCGCAGGAGACCTTCTAGCCGGTTCCGCCCGCTCGGACCGTGGAAGCGGTCCGTTCGTCATCTCTCACATCCGGCGCTTTCTGGTCGAATAGCGGAGAGACACGCACGCACCTCACCGGACGAAGGACGGAGGACCATGGTCAGGCACGTCTTCGACATGAAGGAAAGCGCCACCCACGAGCTGGTCGCGCGTCAGCTGCGCGACCTTGCGAACCAGTTCGAGGCCGGCTCGGTCGAGCTCGCCTACGACGAGTCGCACGCTCCGACCGCGATCGTCGATCCGGTGGACGTCACGCTCGACCTCACGCAGAACCGCCACCACGTCGAGCTCCTGATCCGGATCGGCTGGCACACCGACTGAGGCGCTGAGCGGCCGATTTCCGCAACCCGATCTCGCAATGTGCAACCGAGATCGGGGGTAGGGCCCTCATGGGCATGTGTTCATTGACACGAAAACTTCAGCGCAACTAACTTCGCCCCGCGGACCCGCGACGCACCGCGTCGCCCGCGCTATCTCTCTCGGAACAAGGGGGTGGGGGCAATGAAGTTGCGTCCATGGGCCGTCCGCGCGCTCGCCGGCGTCGCGGTTCTCGGGCTCGCTCTCGGACTCGCCGCGTGCGGCGACGACGATGACGACGCGGCATCGGGCGACACCGCGGGAGGCTCCGCGGAGACGACCCTGAACATCGGCTACGTCACGACGGCGCAGCACCCGTACGGGCTCGCGCTGCAGGCGTTCGCCGACAAGGTGGCCGCCGACTCCGGCGGCAAGCTCGCGATCAACCTGCTGCCGACCTACGGCGGCGGCAACGACCTCACGCTGCTCGACGACGTGTCCGGTGGCACGGTCGACGGCGGCTCGATCTCGTCGGCGGTCTGGGACGGCAAGGACGTCACCTCGTTCGAGGCGCTCCAGCTGCCCTTCCTGATCACCAGCTACGCGGTCGAGTCGGCCGTTCTCAACAGCCCGATCGCGGCAGACATGCTCAAGGGCACGGAGAAGCTCGGCATCACCGGCCTCGCCATCCACGAGGGTGGTCTGCGCAAGCCGCTCGTGAACGGCGCCTGCCTGAAGGCCCCGGCCGACTTCAAGGGCGTCAAGATCCGCTCGGTGGAGTCGCCGGTGCTCGTCGACGGCCTCTCGGCCCTCGGCGCGAACCCGACGCCGCTGCCGCTCGCCGACGTCTACCTCGCCCTCAAGCAGGGCACGGTGGACGCGATGGAGGCGAACCTCGGCCTGGTGTTCACGCAGAAGTTCTACGAGGTCACCAAGTGCATCACCGGCAACGTCAACCTGTGGCCCTTCCCGACGGTTCTCGGCATGAACACCGAGAAGTGGAACTCCCTCTCGGAGGAGGAGCAGGGCTGGCTGACCGCCGCCGCGGCCGAGATCGACGATGAGTCGATCTCGATCCTCACCGACCCGTCGAGCACGCTGGTGGCCGATCTCTGCGCCGCCGGCCTGAAGTTCGGCACCGCCACGCCGGCCAACCAGAAGGCGCTGCGGACCGCGGTCGACTCCGTGTACGAGAAGTACACGGCCAACGAGGAGACCGGTGGGTTCGTGACCGCCATCGAGGAGATCAAGGCGGAGACGCCGGCCCCGCCGGCCCCCGCCCCCTACCCCGACGGGTGCGCGGAGTAAGCACCCGGTGCATCGTTCCGGCGGCCCCGCGGGAGATCTCCCGCGGGGCCCGTCGGATACGGTGACCGCCGTGTCCTCCTCCACCGGGAGATGCCGGGCCCCCGGGGGCCCGTCTGATCGCGTAGCCGCGGGGCGGCGCGCGAGGTGAGCGCCGGCGAGCCGGGCGTCGCCGAGGTCGCAGGGCTCGAGAAGCCGCCGCCCGAGGGCGTCGGCAGGATCACCGGGGCGCTGTCGGCCGCCGCCGCGGGCGCCGCCACGGTGGCGGCGATCCTCGCCGGCGTTGCGATCGTCGTCGCCGTCGTCGCCAACATCCTGCGCCGGGAGATCACCGGAGAGTCGATCTACGGCGCCGAGGAATTCGCGCGCTTCATGTTCCTCTGGATCATCTGGATGGGCGTGTCGCTGGCCGTGCGCCGTGGCGCGGTCACGGTGATCACGCTGGTCTCCGAGCGCGGGCCCTGGTGGTGGCGCGCCGCCGTCCACGGCCTCTCGAGCGGCGCCCTCGGCATCCTCCTCGTCTACGCCTGCTGGCGCTCAACCGAGTACCTGATGTCGCCCGCGGCGGTCGATTCGGTGAGCAGCGCACTCCGCTGGCCCATGTGGATCCCCATCGCCTCGATGACGGTGGGCTACTTCTTCATCACGATCCACTACGCGCACGCGGTGGTCGAGAGCGGCCAGCGCGTGGTGAAGGGGGGCCCGGAGGCGCGCCGCACCCTGGCGGTCGGCATCATCGGCGGCCTGGCGCTCGCCGTCGCCCTCTGGGCGATCAGCTACGTGCTGCTGCAGGCCGGGGTCACGCCTCTGATCCCCCTCGGCATCCTGTTCGTCTCGCTCACGCTCGCGGGCATGCCGGTCGTCTTCATGCTCTCGTTCGTCGGGATCCTCGGCGCCGCCGGCATCCTCGGCCTGGTCTTCTTCCCGTTCGGCTCGGGCGATCCGCTGTTCCCGTTCCGCACCACCCAGACCTCGATGGGGCTCTCGACCGGCGGCGAGCTGCTGGTGATCTTCGAGTTCCTGGTGGTGGCCGAGGTGATGAACGCCACCGGGCTCTCGCAGCGCCTGATCCGCGTCGCCGCGTCGCTCGTCGGCCACTTCCGCGGCGGCATGGCCTACGTCTGCCAGCTGGTGTCGGCCCTCCTGTCGGGCATCTCGGGATCGGCCCAGGCCGACGCGGCCGTCATGACGCCGCTTCTCGTTCCCGCGATGGAGAAGGAGGGCTACCGCCGCGACGTGGCCGCCGCGGTGGTCGCCGGTGCGTCGATCAAGGGACCGGTGGGGCCGATCTCGGTGATGTACATCGCCTACGGCTTCATCGTGTCGGGCATCGGCGCCGCCGCGATCGACCGGATGCTCGTCACCGGCATCGTGATGGTCTTCGGACTCCTGATCCTCCAGGCGGCGGTGGTCACGATCGTCGTCCGCCGCAACGGCATGGCCTCGCCGCACCCGTTCATGGGCTGGGGCGAGGTCTCGAAGTCGATGGCCGCGGGGCTGCCGGTGCTGCTGATCCCCGTGATCATCCTGGGCGGCATCCTCAGCGGGCTGTTCACGCCCACCGAGTCGGCCGGCATCGCGGTGGTGGTGACGCTCATCCTCGGCTTGGCCTATCGCTCGCTCACCGCGCGCGCGTTCGCGCGGGCGATCGTTCTGGCGGCCACCGAGACCGGCATCGTGATGCTGCTGCTCGGCGACTCGGCGATCCTCGCCAAGCTGCTCTTCCTGGACGGCTTCGGGCAGGACCTGCAGGAGTGGATCACCGGCCTCACCAGCAACCCGCACGTCTTCATGCTGATCGTGATCGCGATCCTGCTGGCCGTCGGGATGTTCGTCGAGCCGCTGCCCGCGCTGCTGATCCTGGCGCCGTTCCTCGCCCCCGTCGCGGTCGGCGTCTACGGAATCGACCCGGTGCACTTCGCGGTGGTCGTGGTGATGAGCCTCGTGCTCGGGCTGATCCACCCGCCCGTCGGCCTGGTGCTCTTCCTGGTGGCGAGCATCTCGAAGGTGAAGTTCGAGAGGCTCTCGCTGACCCTGTTGCCGTGGCTCGGCATCAGCCTGGTGATGCTCATCCTGGTGGCGATGCTGCCGGCGGGCGCCATCACCTGGCTCGCCGACTGGGTCCTCTGACCCGCGGGGACTAGGCGGCGCCGACCGCCGCGCCGGCCGCGGCCGCGCGCCCCAGGCCGAACTCCTCGGCGATCAGCTCGTAGCTGCGCACCCGGGCCGCGTGGTCGTAGGTGATCGTGACCACCAGCAGCTCCTGCGCCCCGTACTCGGCGGCCACCTCCTCGAGCCCGGCCCGCACGGTCGCGGGCGAGCCCACGACCATCCGCCGCGCGCTCCGGCGCGGCCGGCCCGGATCGTCCTGGGCGCGCCGCCGTGCGTCCTCGTCAGCGATCCAGGCCAGCGCGGTCTCCACCGGCGGAAGCGGGATCAGGTGGCCGCGGCGCAGCAGGCGCATGGCCATCGTGACGCTCGCGGCCAGTCGCTCGGCCTCCTCGTCGGTGTCGGCGCAGATCGCCGAGACGGCGGCGATCTGCCGCGGCTCGGGGTGCTCCCGCGAGGGCGTGTAGTCCTCCCGGTAGCGCGCGGCCACCGACGCGCCCTGGGGGTTGATGAAGTCCGCGAACGCGTACGGCACGCCCAGTTCGGCCGCCCAGATGCCGCTCTGCGCCGACGAGCCGAGCAGCCAGAGCTCGGGGTACTCGGGCAGGCCCGGCAGGGCGGTGAGGCGCCGGAAGGGGTGGTCGTCGGGGATCTCGTCGCGCAGGTAGGCCATCAGCTCGGCGAGCTGCTCGGGGAAGTCGTCGAGCGCGCCCGCCTGGCGGTTGCGCTGCAGGGCGTAGGTGGTGGTCGGGTCGGTGCCCGCCGCCCGGCCGATGCCGAGGTCGATCCGCCCCGGGAAGAGGCCGGCCAGCACGCTGAAGCTCTCGGCCACCTTCAGCGGGGAGTAGTGCGGCAGCATCACGCCGCCGCTTCCCACCCGCATCGTCGAGGTGGCCGAGGCGATCGGGCCGATCAGCGCTTCGGGGCTCGCCCCCGCCAGAAGCGGCCCGCCGTGGTGCTCGGCCACCCAGTAGCGCCCGTAGCCGAGCTCCTCGGCCCGCCGGGCGAGTCCGATCGTGTTGCGCAGGGCCTCGGCGCCCGAGGTTCCCTCGGCGACCGGCGACTGGTCGAGCACGCCGAGCCGGATGGATGCGGGTTCGCTCACACCCTCATCGTAGGAGCGGGAGGCGCCGTGTGCCCTCAGCGGTACTCGGGGTTGGGATGGTCGAAGCGCGTCCCGGCGTTCCAGGCGCTGACCTGGTTGCCGTGCGCCGGGATGCCGCCCGCGGCCTTCAGCATCGCGGCCAGGTGCATCAGGTTCCACGTCATGAAGGTGGTGTTGCGGCGGGTGAACTCGTTGTCGGGGCCGCCGCTGCCCGGGTCGGCGTAGCTCGGCCCGGGTCCCGCCTCACCGATCCAGCCGCAGTCGGCCTGAGGGGGGATCACGTAGCCCAGGTGCTGCAGCGAGTAGAGGACGTTCATCGCCACGTGCTTGATGCCGTCCTCGTTGCCGGTCACCACCACGCCGCCGACGCGGCCGTAGTAGGCCCACTGACCCTTCGCGTTGAGCTGGCCCGAGTAGCCGTAGAGCCGCTCGATCACCCGCGTGCAGACGCTGCTCTTCTCGCCCAGCCAGATCGGCGTGGCCACGATCAGGATGTCGGCCTCCATCACCCGGGCCTGGATCGCCGGCCAGTCGTCGCGCTCGGCGCCGTGCTCGGTCATGTCGGTGTCCACGCCCGGCGGGATGACGTGGTCGACCGCGCGGATCTCGTCGACCACCACCCCGTGCGCCCGCATGATCGCGACCGCGTTCGCGGCGAGGGCGGCGGTGTTCGACGGCTGCGGCGAGGTCTTCAGCGTGCAGTTCACGATCAGCGCGCGCAGCTGTGAGAAATCAGGGTCGGGCACGGGCGATTCCCTTCGGGGGGCGCTGGACGGCTCCATCAGACGCTGTCGGGTGCGGGATCGGCAAGACCCTCCGCACTCCCCGGCCGGTCCCTCCGCACGAGCCAGCCCTCGCGGGCCGAGACCTCGCGGGCCGCGTCGAGCGCGGCGCGGATGCCGGGCGCGCCGGCGCCGGTGCTCCAGATCATGCTGAGCTCCATCGTGGCGTCGGGGTCGTCGATCGGGATCGTCACGACCCCCTTCCAGGACACGCTGGCCATCGACACCGGCCCGACGAACATGTGGTCGGCATGGCGGCTGAGGTGGGCCAGCAGCGGCTCGCGGTTCTCCGGCGCGGCGGGGGCGACGGCCTGCGGCTCGAAGCCGGCCCCGCGGCAGAGGCTCACCACCAGGTCGCGGAAACCGGGGGCGAGGGCGTGCGGCACCAGCACCAGCGTCCGGCCCTCGATGTCGCGGATCCCGACCTGCGAGCGCGAGGCCAGCGCGTGGCGCTCGCTGGCGAACACCGCGAGCGGCTCGCGCCGGATGATCTCGCCGCTGATGCCGGCCGTCGGCCGGAACTCGCGCACCAGCCCGAGGTCGACCTCGCCCGAGCGGAGCTGGTCGAGCACGCGGGTGCTCCAGGCGCGGTTGGCCGTCACCGTGAACTCGGGCGAGAGCGCCTCGAGCTCGTCGAGGATCAGTGGGAGGGCCTGGTAGCCGACGCTCGCCGTGTAGGCCACCCGGATCGTGCCGGCGGCGGTGTCGGCGATGCGGAGGGCGCGCGCGCGGGCCTCCTCGAGGCCCTCGAGAAGCCGCCGGGTGTCCTCGAGCATGCTGAGGCCCGCCTCGGTCAGCTCCACCCGCCGGGTCGTGCGGCGCAGCAGATCGACCCCGACGTCCTTCTCGAGGGCGCGGACCTGGGCGCTCAACGACGGCTGGGACACGTGCAGGCGCTCCGCGGCCCGGGTGAAGTTGAGCTCGTCGGCGACCGCGACGAAATAGCGCAGGCGCTGCAAGGTCGTATCCATCGGCTCAAACTATCAATACGGGCTGAATCGGTCTTGGACCTTTGGGGTAGTTGACCACTACGGTTCCTCTTCCATCCCGCCCTTCGTCCCCGGAGATCTCTTCGATGGCCACCAGCACGGGCTCCAGCGCTCCACCCCTTCGTCTCTCGAGCCGCACCTCCCACTTCGTCCTGCCCAAGCAGTG
>JAEMRL010000392.1 GCA_016463385.1 Thermoleophilia bacterium | reverse complement strand
CGCCGGAGGGGGTCGATCGGCTCGACCGCGGCCTCGCCAACCTGGCGGACGTCGTGCGCGCGGCCACCGGCGTGGACCTTCAGGAGCTGCCGGGCGCAGGCGCCGCCGGGGGCGCGGCCGGTGGGCTCGCGGCGCTCCTCGGCGCCGAGCTGACCCCGGGCGCCCCGCTGGTACTCGACGCCCTCGGGTTCGCGGGGCGCCTGGACGGGGCCGGGCTCTGCATCACCGGCGAGGGCCGCCTCGACGAGACCAGCGGCGGCGGCAAGGCGCCGCTCGCTGTGGCCGCCGCCTGCGCCGCGGCCGGCGTGCCCTGCGTCGCCCTCTGCGGGGAGGTCGCCCTGGGGCCGGGCGCGGTGCGCCGGATGGGCTTCGCGGCCGCCCTGGCGATCGGCCGCGCGATCCGCCCCCTGCCCGACGCGCTGGAGGCCACCGAGGCCGACCTCGCCGCGGCGGGAGCCGCCCTCGCCGGGCTCTGGAGCGCCCCGCGGCCCGGCGGGACGGCCGCCCAAGACTGATGAATAGGTGAGGACCGTCCCTTCGGGTAGTACCCCGATGGAGGGATGGTGCATGACGCTCCCGCACGAGGCCGAAGGAGAGGCGGCTCGCCGTGAGCCATCGCAGACGGCCCCGCGCCTGACATCAGACGAGGGAGCAACCCGGACATGGCACGACACACCCCCCACCACCGGCGGTCGGCGAGGCTCGCCCTCGCGCTCTCGGTGGCGACCGGCCTGGTCATCGGCACCGCCGGCACGGCCCACGCGACCTTCCCGGGCGCGAACGGCCTGATCGTTGGAGCGGATCCGTTCAACGGCATCACCGCGCAGCAGATCAGGACGATGAACCCCGACGGCAGCGGCCTCACCGCCCTCACCGCCGAGACCTTCCCCAAGAGGAACCTCGAGCCCGAGTGGTCGGCCGACGGTCAGCGGATCGTCTTCGCCAGCACCCGCGACGCGGACATCGAGCAGATCCACGTGATGGACGCCGACGGAGGCAATCGCGTCAACCTGAACGTGTCCGGCCGCGGCCCGGCGTGGTCGCCCGACGGCACGAAGATCGTGTACCAGAGCATCGTCAACTCCGGGTTGTGGACCGTGAACGCCGACGGCACGGGCGCCGCGGCGCTCACCGGGCCACTCGGCTACACGGAGCCCGACTGGTCGCCCGACGGCACGACGATCGTCGCCGTCCTGAACCCCGCCTCGGTCGTGCTCGTCAACGCGACCACCGGCGCGGTGACGACCCTAGTTCCCGCCGACGGCGCGTCGTATCGGAGCCCGGAGTGGTCGGCCGATGGCTCGAAGATCTACTACCACCGCAACGACGGAGCCGGGGGCAGCGATGTCTGGTCGATCAACCCCGACGGCACTGGCGCGACTCCGCTGACGGCCGGATCCGGCTTCGACGGCTACCCCGCGCCCGCGCCCGACGGCACGAAGGTCGCGTTCGCCCGTCTGTCCGAGTCGGCGATCATCAACCCGGACGGGACCGGCCAGGCCTCGCTGGGCGCCAGGCTCGACAACCTCGACTGGCGGGCGGTCGAGCCCGGTGACCTGCAGCCCCTCAAGGTCACCAAGACCGCCGTCCCCGGCTACTCGATCCGCCACGCCTGGACGATCGACAAGTGGGCGTCGCCGAAGACGGGCTGGGACGCGAAGGACCAGAGCCTCTCGGTCCCGTACAGCGTCCGCGTGAAGCACCAGGCCTCCCCGCCCTCGGCGATCACGGTCACCGGCCAGATCGCCATCCACAACCCGAACGCCGCGGCGGTCACGGTCACCTCGGTGGAGGACAGCACCACCGGCGCGACCGGTTGCACCACCGGCGCCGCGCCGACCGTGCCGGGCGGGGCGACGGTGTACGTCCCGTACACCTGCGACTTCTCCGCCGTTCCGGCGGGGACCGTGACGAACACCGCCACCGTCCGCTGGAACGACGGCCAGTCCGCCACGTCGGCATCGGTGCAGGTGCCGGTCGACTTCTCCGCCGCCGAGGTCACGCATCAGGGCCCGCGCGCGGTGCGCGTCACCGACACCCTCGACGGGGACGCCACCCGGACGCTCGCGAGCGAGCTGACCACCACGAAGACCTTCAGCTACACGCGCTACGTCAAGGCCGCGCCCGGCGAGTGCCGCACCTGGCACAACACCGCGCGCATCATCGGCCTCGCGGGGCCGGTCAACGCCCTCCGCGTTGCGATGGAGGGCAAGGAGTACGCGTTCACCGCCACCGATCAGGAATGGGTGAAGGTCTGCGCGCCGGCGCCGCCGAAGGACGACTCCAAGGACGACCCCACGCCCCCCACGGTGATCGTGGGCGGCGACAAGGACCCCCAGCCGGCGAAGGTGGTCGACGCCGACAACCCCAAGGGCCCGGTCGTCTCCGACCCCGCAGCATCGAAGGGGACGCTCCGCGTCAGCAAGAGCGCCTCGGTGAGCAAGGCCACGGTCGGTGACCTGGTGACCTGGACGATCCAGATCTCCAACTCCGGCAAGGCCGACCTCGCGAAGGTCGTGCTGGTCGACCGCCTGCCGCGGCATCTCGTGGTTGCGAAGGACGGGCAGGTCGCCGCCGGGCGCTCGGCGAAGGTGCGCGGGAAGCTGGTGACGATCGCCGTCGGCGACCTCGGGGTCGGTCAGAAGCGGACCTACAGCATCGTCACCCGTGTGGTCGCACGGCCCCACGTGACCCCCACCCTCGTGGCAGACGCACGGAAGCTGAACGTCCGCGCCCGCAAGGTGCTCATGAAC
>JAEMRL010000040.1 GCA_016463385.1 Thermoleophilia bacterium | reverse complement strand
CGGGAGCCGAGGCCATCGCCTGGTCGATCAGCGTCTCGAAGGCCTCGCGGCCGGTTGCGAAGCGCCAGGCGGCGCCCGCGTCGCCGGGACAGCGGTCGGGGTGGTGGGCCCGCGCGTACCGCCGCCAGGCGGTCACGAGATCGTCGCGCGCGGGGCGGGCCGTCGGGAGGCCGAGCACCTGGGATGCGATCGTCATGTCCATGGGGGCACCGTAGGAGGGGGCGCCGCGCCCGCCGCCCTCCCCCCGGAGGGGACCGGACCTGGACGGGGGGCTAGAATGCCGCCATGTCCGCCGTCGGCTATTCCATCGCCGGGGTCCTGATCGGGCTCGGTGCGATCCTGGCCGGGGGCATCGTCGGAGGCCTGTGGTTCGCGGTCTCGGCCATGCGGCCCGAGCTGCTGGAGAAGCCGCCGCGCGACGCAGGCTGACGCCGGCCTCCGTCCGGGCCCCCGACTAGCGTGCCGGTCCACCGTGCTCAGGGAGGACACCAACGCGCGATTCGAGCCCGGCTTCATGCGCCGGCGCTTCGTGTCGGGGCGACGCGAGTTCGCCTTCATCTCCGGGGGCGTCCACCGGGCGATCCTGCGTGAGCAGGAGTCGGTGCCGGTGGCCGTCGCCGAGGACGAGCGACGGACGTGGTGGATGTTCCGGGGCCGCTTCTTCTGGGAGGACGACGGCCTGGAGGCCGACGAGGTGATGGCGCTGGTCCACGAGCGCGAGCGGCGCCTGCGGCGGCGGATCGAGCGCGCCAAGGACATGATGCTCGCCGAGGGCGAGGCGCCGGGCCCTCGCCGGGAGGGGATACCCGAGGACGTGCGCCGCGAGGTCTTCCGGCGCGACGGCGGACGCTGCGCGGTCTGCGGCGACGACGCGCTGCTGCAGTTCGACCACGTCATCCCGGTGGCGCTCGGGGGCGCGTCGAGCCCCGAGAACCTGCAGCTGCTGTGCGCGCCCTGCAACCGCGAGAAGGGCGCGGACCTCTCGTGAGCGAGCCGGTCTCCGCTCCGCGCACCCTCGCCTGGATGCGCGAGCACGGCGACGTGCTCCGCCGGCTGGTGGCCGAGGAGGAGGGCGACGACCCCACCCCGGCGCCGGGCGACGACGCCGCGATCCGGGCGCACCTGCGCTTCCTCGCCACGGCCCTCGCGGAGACGGCCGAACCCGGGCTCGGCGCCCGCGTCGCCGGCTTCGCCGACGACCTGCCCGAGTGGTTCGACGAGAACCGGGACCTCTACGAGGAGCACCTCGAGACCGGGATCGGCGCCATCGCCCTCGAGGAGCACCTGCAGTTCGGCGTGCGCCCCGGCAGCGATCCCTCGCTCGACGCCGGCCTCGAGCGCCGCGTGCGCATCGGCGGGTTGATCCGGATCTTCGTGCTGGGCCTGGAGCTCCGGCTCGGGCCGTCCGAGGACGGGCTCGAGGAGGAGACGCTGGCGTGGATGGGCGCCCACCAGCGCGAGCTCGCCCGGCTGATCTTCTCGCTCGACCGCCACGCGAAGGCCTCGGCCCGCGGCCCCGGCGGCGAGATGGTCGATCTGGAGACGCAGGACGCCATCGGGCAGGCCGCCGCGGTGCAGGGGCACGTGCGGCTGCTGGTCGAGGGCCTGGCCTCGACGCTCGCCCGGCCGGGCCCTACGCCCTGAGCAGCGACGCGGGCGGCGTGAGCGGGTCGCCCGCCGGGCGGGGGCGGCCCACCAGGTAGCCCTGGAGCACGTCGCAGTCGAGCGTCTCCAGGTGGTCGGCGCCGCGCCGGGTCTCGACGCCCTCCGCCACCACGGTGAGGCCGAGGTCGTGGCCGAGCCGGATCAGGCCGCCCACCAGGGCGGCGTCGCGGTCGATGTCATCGATGCCGCGCACGAAGCTGCGGTCGATCTTCAGCTCGTCGACGGGCATCTCGCGCAGCGTGGCGAGGGGCGCGAACCCCGTGCCGAAGTCGTCGAGGGAGACGCGGACGCCGTCCTCGCGCAGGGCCACCAGATGCTGGGCGGCGTCGAGCGCGGTGGCGAGGCCGTTCTCGGTGACCTCCAGCGTCAGACCGCTCGCGGCGACGCCGCTGGCCGACAGCGCCCGGGTGATGCGCTCGCGCAGCCGCGGGTCGCGCAGGTCGCGCGCCGAGATGTTCACGGCGATGCGGATGCCGAGCCCCGGGGCGTCCCAGCGCGCGGCGTCGCCGAGGGCGATCGCGAGCACGGCGTCGGTGAGCTCGCAGATCAGGTCGCTCTCCTCGGCGAGCTGGAGGAAGTCGTGCGGCATCAGCAGACCGCGCTCCGGATGGCGCCAGCGCACGAGGGCCTCGGCCCCGACGAGCCGGCCATCGTGGGTGCTCTGGGGCTGGTAGTGGACCTCCAGCTCGCCCGCGCCGATCGCGGCGCGCAGCTCCTGGCGCAGGATCAGCCGGTCGGGCCGCCGCACGTCGGTGGAGGAGGCGTACACGGCCACCCCCGTCGCGTTCCTCTTGGCGTGGTACATCGCGACGTCCGCGGCGTGCACCAGGTCGTCGGCCTCGCGCCCGTGCGCCGGCGCGTGTGCGACCCCGATGCTGCCGCCGAGGCGCACCTCCGTGCCCTCCACCGGGAAGGCCACCCGCAGCACCTCGCGCAACCGCAGCGCCACCGCCAGCGCCGCCTGGTGGTCGTCACCGGGCAGCAGCACCGCGAACTCGTCGCCCGCCAGCCGGGCGACGGTGGCCCCGGATCCGGCGGCCCGCGTGAGCCGCGCGCCGAGTTCCCGGAGCACCTCGTCGCCGGCGCGGTGCCCGAAGGTGTCGTTGAGGTCCTTGAAGCCGTCGAGGTCGAGGATCAGCAGCGCCGGCCCGCGTGCCCCGTCGGGGCCGGCGGCCAGCTCCTCGCGGAGCGTCTCGAACAGCAGGGTGCGGTTGGCGAGCCCGGTGAGCGGATCGTGGCGCGACTGGTGCCGGTGGCGGCGGGCGCTCTCGGCGAGCGTCTCCTCCGCCCGGCGCCGCTCGGTGACGTCGCGCAGCATCACGACGCAGGGCGAGCGGGCCTCGGCGCGGTCGATGGGATCGGCGCTGGCCTCGATCACGCGCTCGGCGCCGCCCACCATGGCCGCGTACTCCCAGACGTGCGCCGGCAACGCCGCGTCCCAGCCCTCGAGCAGATCGCCCACCGGGCGGCCGACCGTCGCGTCGGCGTCGGCGCCGAGCAGGCGCGCGGCCGCGGGGTTGAGGTCGAGCACGCACCCGCGCCCGTCGACCACCACGACGCCGTCGGCCATCGCCTCGACCACGAGGTCGCGTGCCACCGGAAGCAGCCCGAGCTGCGCGTCGATCAGGCGCATCCGCCAGACCCCCCAGAACAGGCCGGCCACGGTGACCAGGAGCGCCACGGGGGTGGGATCGTAGCCGCCGAAGTCGCGGAGGCGCGTGATCGACGCGGCGTTGGCCGCGAGGGGGAGCGCGACGATCACGATCATCAGGACCGCCTGGCGGCGGTAGCGCCGGGGGGCGCGCAGTGCCGTGCGGGCGAACAGCCCGAGCCCGGCGATGATCAGGGTGTAGGCCCAGAGGGCGTGGACGGCGAACCAGGGGCCGGGGGTGTTGTCGATCGGCCCCTGCCCGTCGGGGATGATCAGCTCCTGGAACATCAGCCCGCCCCAGCCGGTCCAGGTGAGCAGCAGCGTGACCGGGACGGGCGACGCGAGGGCGAGCCACCGCCGCACCGTCATGCGCGGGCGGCCCGCGAGCGCGGTCATGCCCAGCCAGATCGAGAGCATCAGGGCGCAGATCGCCGTGAAGGTGACGTCGATCGTCAGGCGCTTCACCCACCGCTCGCCCGAGGCCGTCTGCACGGCGTTCGACGCGGCCCACACCGCGAGGCTCGCGCTCATCGCCGCGAGGCCGACGCCGCCGGGCAGCCGTCGGCGCGTGATCCCGAGCACCATCAGCCCGCAGGCCGCCAGGGCCACTCCCGCGAGGAGCAGGGCGACCGCGTCGTGCTGGCTCATCGGACCGATGGGGGCGGCATCGCGGCGGACGATCGCAGCCGGGTGGCGCTTTCCCAAGGCGACGAAGGTCTAGTGCGCGACGCCGATCTGCGGGTTCCCGGCCCCGCGGCGGGGCGCCGAAGGGGTTGAGACGGAGCGCGGGATGCCGATTTCCCTGAAGATGACCGTCATCGCGCCGGCCGGAGGGCCGCGATTCCCGGGAGGCCCCCGCACATGAGCACATCCGTCGAATCGTCGGTCGCGTTCAGGCTGTCCGAGATCATCGGCGCTCTGTCGCACGCGCTGGATCTGACCGAGGGCCAGCCGGTCGGTCACTCCCAGCGCAGCTGCATGATCTCGATGGAGATCGCCGAGCGGCTCGACCTGCCGGCGCAGATGCGTCAGGACCTCTTCTACGCCGCCCTGCTCAAGGACGCGGGCTGCTCGAGCAGCTCGGCGCGCATGGCCGAGCTGTTCGACACCGACGACCGTGAGCTCAAGCGGGCGTTCTCGTTCGTCGACTGGACCAGCGGCTCCGACTTCGTCCGCTACGCCGCCAGGAACGTCGCCCCCGAGTCATCGGGCGTCGCGAAGGCCGGGAAGCTGTTGCGGGCGTTGTGGACGATCCGCAAGGAGGCGTCCGATCTGAACGAGGCGCGCTGCGACCGGGGGGCGCGGATCGTGGCCCAGATGGGGTTCTCGGCCGAGGCGGCCGGGGCCGTGCGGGCGCTCGACGAGCACTGGGACGGCAGTGGCCGCCCCGACGGGCTCGTGGGCGACGCGATCCCGCTGATCGCGCGCATCACCTGCCTGGCGCAGACGGCCGAGGTCTTCATGTCGGCCGGCGGGCCCGAGGCGGCGATCGACGTCGTCCGCGCGCGCCGGGGGCGCTGGTTCGACCCGGAGATCGCCGACGTGTTCCTCGCGATCGGCCCCGATGATCCGCTCTGGATGCGCATCGTCGACGACGCCGCGGCCGAGGTGCTGCGCGACCTGGAGCCCGCGGCCGGCCTCGCCCTCGCCGACGAGGCGGGCCTCGACCGGGTCGCCGAGGCCTTCGCCCAGGTGATCGACGCCAAGTCGCCCTACACGGCGAGCCACTCGCTCGGGGTCGCCGCCTATGCGGTGGCGATCGGCCGCGAGGCGGGCTTCGACGACGAGCGCGTGCGCGCCCTCCGGCGCGCCGCCCTGCTGCACGACATCGGCAAGCTCGGCGTCTCCAACCGGATCCTCGACAAGCCCGCCAAGCTGACCGACGAGGAGTTCACGGCGGTGCGGCTCCACCCCCTCTACACCTTCCAGATCCTCTCCCGGATCACCCCCTTCGCGGGAATCGCCGAGGCCGCCGCCGCCCATCACGAGCGGCTCGACGGGCGCGGCTACCACCGCGGGGTCGGGGCGGAGCACCTGTCGCCCGAGGCGCGCATCCTGGCCGTCGCCGACGTCTTCGACGCCCTCACGGCCGACCGGCCCTACCGCCGGCCGCTCGACCCGGACGTGGCGTTCGAGATCCTCTGGAAGGACGCCGGCGCCGCCTTCGACCCGCTCTACATCTCGGCTCTCATGGGCTCGGGCATCGAGGTCGGCTGCTTCGCCTGATCCGCACGGCGGGCGTCATGTGACAATCTCCCGGGTCGGATTCGTCCCCTCGGCAAGGAACTGATGCGTGACAACGATCTACGTCACCGGCCACCGCAACCCGGACATGGACTCGATCGCCTCGGCGATGGGCTATGCGGAGCTGCGCGGGCGGCTCGACACGAGCGCCCGGTACGTGCCCGTACGGCTCGGTGAGATCAACGCCCAGGCGCGGTGGGCGCTGGAGCGCAGCGGCGCGCCCGAGCCCGAGTTCCTCGACCACGTGATGCTCCGGGCCCAGGACGTGATGAGCCCCGACCACCCGACGGCGAACCACACCGCCTCGCTGCGGGAGGTCGGCATCGCGATGCAGAAGGCCGATCTCGACCTGATCCCGATCGTCGACGACGGGGGCTCGGTGGTGGGGATCCTGACCGCCCGCGACCTCGCCCGGCGCTACATCAAGGAGTCGGGCGAGCCGTCGAGCTTCGCCGACCGGCCCGCGTCGGCCGAGCTGATCGTGGGCGTCCTCGGGGGCCAGATGATCGTTCCCCCGACCCGCCGGCTCAACGGCCGCCTGTGGGCCGTGACCGTCGATGCCGAGACGATGGGCAACACGATGGGCGAGAACGACATCGTGGTCGTGGGCAACCGGACCGACGCCCAGCGGCGCGCGGTCGAGCTCGGCGTCGCCCTGGTGGTGACCCCGTACGACTCCATGCCCGACGACGAGGTGATCGAACTGGCGAGGACGAGCGGCACCGGGATCGTCATCTCCCCGCTCGACTCCTACGTGACGGGCCGCCTGGTCTCGCTGTCGGTGCCGGTGCGCGAGGTGATGAGCCGCGACCCGCTGGTGTGCGAGCCCGACGACCTGCTGAGCGACGTCACCGACCGCATGCGCGAGGTCCACTACAGCGCCGCGATCGTGGTCGATGAGCACGGCGTTCCCGTCGGGCTGATCACGCGGTCGGAGCTGGTCAACCCGACCCCCCGGCAGGTGCTCCTGGTCGATCACGCCGAGCAGGCGCAGAGCGTGCCCGGCATCGAGCAGGCGCACATCGTCGAGATCCTCGACCACCACCACATCGGCTCGATCGAGACCCGCTTCCCGGTGGCCGCGACCTTCGACCCGGTGGGCAGCACGGCCACCCTCGTGGTCGAGCGGTTCCGCTCCCATGGGCGCGAGCCGCAGCGCCCCACCGCCATGATGCTCCTGTCGGCCATCCTCTCGGACACGGTCATCCTCACCTCGCCGACCACGACCGAGCGCGACCATCAGGTGGTCTCCTACCTCGAGGAGCTCGTCGGGGTGAACGCGCGCGAGTTCGGCACCGAGCTGTTCGAGGCGTCCTCGGACGTGGGCGACGTGCCGGCGGCCGACATCATCCGGCGCGACTCCAAGGAGTACGAGGTGCGCCCCGGGAAGCGCCTGTGCGTCGCGCAGATCGAGACGGTCGGGCGCAGCCTCCACAACCGCAGCGCCGAGCTGCTCGACGCGCTCGAGGACGTGCGCGAGCGCCAGGACTACATCCTCTACGCCCTGATGGTGACCGACATCGTCGACCGCAGCACGGAGCTGCTGGTGGCCGGCGACACCGCCCCGGTGGAGCGCGCCTTCGGCGTGGCGGCCGCCGGCAGCATCCTCGACCTGCCGGGCGTGATGAGCCGGAAGAAGCAGGTCGCGCCGAAGCTGCTGGCCGCGTTCTGAGCGCCCCGCCCCCGCGCCGCAGGCGCGGGGGCGGGGCGGATCGGACCGCGCGCGGCGCCGTCGGGCAGACTCCCCGGGACGTATGCCACGCACGAGGGGGATGTGATGGAACTCGCCGAGGCGATCCGCAAGCGCCGCGCCGTGAGGAAGTACACCGACAGGCCCGTCGATGACGAGACGCTCGACCGGATGCTGAAGCTCGGGCTCCGCGCACCCAGCGGCGGGGGCCAGCAGGCATGGGGCTTCATGGTCGTGCGCGATCCGGCCAAGCGCCTGGCCGTGGCCGAGCTGATCATCGCCGGGGGCGCGGAGTACTTCGCCCTCATGCGCCCGCAGAAGGACGCCAGCGACGAGGAGCACGCCGCCTGGGCGCGCGACTACGCCGAGAACGTCATGGCGACCTACCGGCACGTGCCGGCGTTCGTGGTGGGCCTCCTGGTGCCCCGCGGCTACCCCGAGTCGTTCCCCGGCGGCTACGAGGACGACCTCATCTCGCTGTCGTTCGCCTTCCAGAACCTGATGCTGATGGCGCGCGAGGCGGGCCTCGGCACGGTCTCGATCACCGCCTTCATCCGCTGGGAGAAGGACCGCCTGCGCGAGATCCTCGGCATCCCGGCCGACGTCGACCCGGCGATCATCACCCCGGTCGGCTACCCCGAGGAGTTCCCCAAGGGCCTCGCGCCGGCGCTGCAGCGCAACTTCCGCACCTGGAAGGCGCTCGTGCACGACGACACCTACGGCAGCACGCGGGAGTAGCGATGACGGCGGACGCGGCCCGGCCGCTCGGCGACGACGAGGTCACCGCGCGGCTGGCCGCGTCGCTGCCGCGCTGGACCTTCGAGGACGGCATGATCCGGCGGAGGTTCACCACGCAGGGGTGGAAGAGCGCCCTGATGGTGGTGGCCGTCGTCGGCCATCTCGCCGAGGCGGCCTGGCATCACCCCGAGGTGCGGGCCTCCTACGGCTGGGTGGATGTCCTGCTCTCGAGCCACGACGCGGGCGGGGTCACCGAGCGCGATCTCGCCCTCGCCGCCCGGATCGAGGAGGTGGTCGCCTGGCGGCCCGGCGACGAGGGCGGCCCGCTGAGCGGCCCGCCGGACGATCCGCGGTTCGCGTACGTCCTCCCGGATGACTGAATCACCTATCTCAGTCTCGACCTGAGACTGAGATATCGTCCGCTACGAGCGGAGGTTTCCGCGGCCTGCAGCCGCGAGCCAGCGCAGATCGTCCGCGACCCGCGCATCGAGCTCGCCGCGGTCGCCCTCGCCGCCGAGCCACTGGATCACGCGGCCGTCGAGCAGGCTCGCGACCATGTCGGCGCGCTCCTCGAGCCCGATCGGGCCGAGCAGCCGCGCGACGTTGAGCCGCAGGTCCCCCGCGTCCGCGCGCAGCAGCAGCGCGAGCTCCGGATCGCGGAGGGCGCCGGCCAGGCGCTCGTAGAGGAGCGCCACCTCGCTCCGCGCCGGGAAGGCGGGGGGTATCACGAGCGCGGTCAGGCGCTCCGCCACCCGCGACGGGTCCCCGTCGGGCACGGCGACCCCGGCCCGGCGCTCCCGCTCCTGCGCGAGCAGCTCGGTCACGGCCGCGCGCACCAGCTCCGGCCGGTCGGCGAAGTAGTAGGTCGTCGATCCCAGCGGGACGCCGGCCTCCGCGGCCACCGCGCGGTGGGTCAGCGCGGCCACGCCGTCCCGGATCAGCACGCGGCCGGCGGCGGCGACGATGGCAGCCCGCCGCTCCCTGCCGCGCGCCTGGCGCGTCACGCCGCGCCTGCCGAGGAGACGTTCAGGAGCACGACGCCTCCGATGATCAGCGCGATCGCCATGCCCCGCGCGAGCGTCGCCGGATCCCCGAAGGCGGTCATGCCGAGGAGGGCGGTGCCGGCGGCGCCGATCCCCGTCCAGGCGGCGTAGGCGCTGCCGATCGGCACCCCCCGGGCCAGCGCCCACGAGAGCAGGCCGAAGCTGGCCGCGGCGAACGCGACGAACCCCACCGATGGGAGCGGCCGCGTGAAGTTGTCGGATGCCTTGAGGCAGACCGCGAAGCCCACCTCGAGCAGACCCGCGACGATCACCGCCAGCCACACCATGTCCCGCCTCCTCCTGACGCCCTTTACCTGTACATGTGTACACATAACGGGCGCGGCGGGCAAACGCGGGGTTCCGCGCGGACCCCAGTGACCTACCCGGACGCCGGCGCCGGCCCGAGGAATCCGCGCAGCAGGTCGTGTCCGTGCTCGGTGAGCACCGCCTCGGGGTGGAACTGCACGCCGACGATCGGGTGCTCGTGGTGGCGCAGCGCCATGATCTCCCCCTCCTCGCTCCAGGCCGTGATCACGAGCTCCTCGGGCAGGTCGCGCGCCTCCACCACCAGCGAGTGGTACCGCGTCGCGCTCAGCGGATCCGGGAGACCGGCGAAGACGCCCGCGCCGTCGTGGTTGATGCGCGAGGCCTTGCCGTGCATCGGCCGCCGGGCGCGCACGATCTGACCGCCGAAGGCCTGCCCGATGCACTGGTGGCCGAGGCAGACGCCGAGGACCGGGACGGTCGGCCCCAGCCGCCGCACCAGCGGCACGCAGACCCCCGCCTCGTTGGGCGTGCAGGGGCCGGGGGACAGGACGACGTGCGAGGGCTCCATCGCGGCGATCTCGTCGACCGTCACCGCGTCGCAGCGCACCACCCGCGTCTCCCATCCCAGCTCGCGCACGTAGCGCGCCAGGTTGTGGACGAACGAGTCGTAGTTGTCGACGACGACGATCACGGCGAGAGCGCGGCGACGAGGGCGCGGGCCTTGGCGAGGGTCTCCTCGTACTCGTCGGAGGGGACCGAGTCGGCCACCACGCCACCGCCCGCCTGGAACGTCACCCGGCGGCCGCGGATGGCGAAGGTGCGGATCACGATGCTGGTGTCGAGCGATCCGTCGAAGCCGAGGTAGCCGATCGCCCCGCAGTAGGGCCCGCGGCGGGTCCCCTCCAGCTCGGCGATGATCTGCATCGCACGGATCTTGGGCGCGCCGGTGATCGAGCCGCCCGGGAAGCACGCCGCCAGCAGGTCGACCGCCCCCACGCCGGGACGCAGCCGCCCGGTGACGGTCGAGACCAGGTGCATCACCGTCGCGAAGCGCTCGACGGCGCAGAGCACGGGGACCTCGACGCTTCCGTCGCGGCACACGCGCGACAGGTCGTTGCGCAGGAGATCCACGATCATCACGTTCTCGGCGCGGTCCTTCTCGCTCGCCGCCAGAGCGGCCGCGAGCGCGTCGTCCTCGGCCGGCGTCGCACCCCGCGGCCGCGTGCCCTTTATCGGACGGGTCTCCACCAGATCGCCGTCGCGGCGGAGGAAGCGCTCCGGCGACGAGGAGACGATCGCCACGTCCCCGAGGCCGAGGTACGCCGAGAAGGGCGCCGGATTGCCCGCCTGCAGGCGGCGGAAGAGGTCGAACGGGCCGAGGCCGGGGGGGAGCTCGGTGACGAAGCGCTGGGCGATGTTGGCCTGGAAGATGTCGCCGGCCAGGATGTAGTCGATCACGCGGCGCACCGAGACCTCGTAGGCCTCGCGCGTCACGTCGGACGTGATCGCCGGCGGCGCCGGCGGCGCCGCGGCGGGCGCGAGCGGCGCCGCGCCGGCCATCCGCCGGGC
>JAEMRL010000391.1 GCA_016463385.1 Thermoleophilia bacterium | reverse complement strand
GCACCGTCTCGGGTGGGAGCGGCACCTTCACGACGGAGTCCGGCGGTGACCAGGGAGCCGTGATCGCGGGGGCGGGCGGGATCCTCTTCGCCGGGACGCTGCTGATGATCCTCTTCCGCCAGAAGTACCCGCGGTGGTGGTTCGACTGGAACCTTGAGCTGCAGCGCTTCACCACCCGCGTGGGCGCGTTCCTCGCCCTGATGGACGACCGCTACCCGTCGACCGACGACCACCAGTCGGTGCATCTCGACTACCCCTACCCCGACGCCGAGCGCGAGCTCAACCGCTGGCTGCCGCTCGTGAAGTGGCTGCTGGCGATCCCCCACTACATCGTGCTCATCTTCCTCGACCTCGCCGCGGTCGTCGTGGTGATCATCGCCTGGTTCGCGATCCTCTTCACCGGGCGCTACCCGCGCGGCATCTTCGACTTCGTCGAGGGCGTCATCCGCTGGAACAACCGCGTCGTCGCCTACGCGTTCGTTCTGGTGACCGACGAGTACCCGCCCTTCCGGCTCGCGCCGTGACCTCCTCGGCCTGAGCATCCACCCGCTTCCCCACCGGCCCCGCTCGCGCATCGCGCCCGGGGCCGGGGCGAACCTCACGCGCGGCGGTCCTGCCTAGAGGGCGCTCGGGTAGGTCTCGGGGGGCTCTCCGAGCTCCCAGCCCTGGCTGCGCTCGAGCGGCTCGACCGCCCGCGTGACGTCGATGTGGATCAGGGCGTCGAACTGGTTGGCGATGTCGGCGGCGAACCAGTGGCTCTGACGCTCGGTCTGCGGCCGGTAGATCACGCCGATCGCGCGCTCGAGACGCGGCTCGCTCAGCGCCTGCCCGGCGCCTCCCTGCATCGGGCAGAGCGTGAAGGCGGGAAGGCCGACCTCGTGGAAGAGCGCCTCGTAGCTGCCCTCGAGCGCCGGACGGACGCGCATGCGCTCGGCGGGCCCGCCCCAGCCGGACGCGGCCGTGACGGTGCCGCTGTGGGTGGTGAAGCCCACGAGCACCACCTCGCGCGGGTGGCGCTCACGCATCAGCTGGCCGATGTTGTACTCGCCACGCTGGGCCATCTGGGTCGCCCGGGCGTCGCCGATGTGCGAGTTGTGCTCCCAGACCACCACGCGCCCGGCCCCGTCGTGGCGGTCCAGGTGCGCCATCAGGTGATCGAGGGTGTCGGCCATGTGGCGATCGCGCAGGTTCCAGGAGGCGGCCGCATCGCCGAACATCGTGCGGTAGTACTCCTCGGCGTCGGCCACGAGCACGGCGTTCTGCTCGGCGAAGAAGTACTCGTCCTCGGCCGTCACGCCGTCGCGGCGCAGGTAGTCGGCCGCGTGCCGGCGCAGCGCGACCAGCTCCTCCAGCACGTGCCGCCGGCACGACTCGCTGACCCCGAGCAGGACGGCGCGGCCGTACTCGGAGCTCTCCCCGCCGTAGGGCTGCAGGCACTCGTAGCGACGGCGTGCCCGCTCGGCCGCGGCGGGGTCGTGGACGTCGAGGTATGCGATCACGGCCTTCATCGAGGCGCCGAGGCTGTAGAGGTCGAGTCCGTAGAAGCCGACCGCGCGGGCGGGGTCGGCGAGGGCGTCGTTGTGCGCGCGCAGCCAGCCGACGAAGTCGAGCACGTCGGCGTTGCGCCACATCCAGGTCGGGAACCGGCGGAAGCCGAGCAGTGCCTGCTCGGCTCCGGCGTCGCCCGCACCGCGCACGAACCGGTCGACCCGGTAGGCGTCGGGCCAGTCGCCCTCGACGGCCACGGCCGTGAACCCGCGCTCGGCGATCAGGCGCTTCGTGATGCGGGCGCGTTCGCGGTAGAACTCGTGCGTCCCGTGGCTGGCCTCGCCGAGGAGCACGACGCGGGCATCGCCGATCCGGTCGAGCAGGGCATCGTGATCGCCGGCGGCGCCGGTGAGGGGCCGGGCCTGCCGGCGGAGGGCCTCGACGATGCGGGCGTCGGCGCGCGCGATGGTGAGCGGAGCCGCCACTACGCCTCCGAGGCGCGCGCGAGGGGCAGGTGGGCGAGGAACCAAACGATCGCGAGCTCCGCGACGGCCTCGAGGGTGCCGGGTTCCTCGAACAGGTGCGTGGCGCCCTCCACCACCTCGACCCGGTGGAGGCAGACCAGTCGTTCCGCCGCGCGCCGGTTGAGCGTCAGCACCTCGACGTCGCGCGATCCGACGATCAGGAGGGTCGCCGCCCGCACGAGCGGCAGCCGGTCGCCCGCGAGGTCCGGACGCCCGCCCCGCGACACCACCGCCCGCACCTCGTCGCCGAGGGCGGCCGCCGCGCGCAGGGCGGCGCCGGCGCCGGTCGAGGCCCCGAAGTAGCCGATGGGCAGACCGTGGACCGCCGGTTCGTCGCGGCACCAGCGCGTCACCGCCTCCAGACGGGCCGCCAACAACGGGATGTCGAAGACGAGATCGCGGCGGCCCTCCTCGTGCTCGGCGAGGAGGTCGAGCAGCAGCGTCGCGAGGCCCGCGGACTGCAACCGTCGCGCGACGGCGCGATTGCGCGGACTGTGCCGGCTGCTGCCGCTGCCGTGTGCGAAGACGACGAGCCCCCTCGCGCCCTGCGGGACGACGAGGTCGCCCCGCAGCCGGATGCCGTCGAGGTCGATCACGAGCTCGCGCGCGGTGGGCATCGCCTCGCCCGCGGGTGCGGGCGCGCCGACCCCGGTGAGCACCGCGAGCACGTCCTCGTCGGACACCTGGGTGAAGTCGCGGTACCAGCTGCCGACGCCCCCCAGCTCCCGCGGGACGGTGTGGCAC
>JAEMRL010000390.1 GCA_016463385.1 Thermoleophilia bacterium | reverse complement strand
GGTGAGGCGCATGCGCGCCGTGCCGGCCGGCACCGACGGCGGGCGGATGGCCGGCGCCCAGACGCGGGCCGCGCGCAACGACGCGCCGACGGCGAGCGCGTCGGCGGCCTCGCCGATCAGCACGCCGACGACGGCCGAGTCGGTCGGCAGCACCGTGTAGCCGAGGTCGCGGGCGCCCTCGACCAGGCGGGCGACGAGCGCGTGCAGCCGGGCCCGCCGCTGCGGCTCGTCGCGGACGATGTCGAGCGAGGCCATCGCGGCCCCGGCCGCCGCCGGGGCGAGGGCGGTGGTGAAGACGAACCCGCGATCACGCGTGCGCAGGTAGTCGCAGAGGTCGCGGTCGCCGGCGACGTAGCCGCCCTGGGCGCCGAGGGCCTTGGAGAGGGTTCCCATCACCACCGGGACGCGGCCCTCCAGGCCGAAGTGCTCCAGCGCCCCCGCCCCGGTCGCGCCCAGCACGCCGGTCGCGTGGGCCTCGTCGACCATCACCATGCAGCCGTGCCGCTCGGCGAGCTCCACGATCGCCGGCAGCGGGGCCAGGTCGCCGTCCATCGAGAAGACCGTGTCGGTGACGATCAGGCGCCGCGGGGGGGTCGCGCCAATTGGCGCATCGGCGCTGCGCCAATTGGCGCGCTCGAGCAGAGCGGCCTCCAGGGCGTCCGGGTCGGCGTGTGCGTAGCGGACCACCTCGGCCCCCGAGAGGCGGCAGCCGTCGATCAGGCTGGCGTGGTTGAGGGCGTCGGAGAAGACGATGTCACCGCGCCCGACCAGTGCCGGGATCGTGCCGACGTTGGCCTGGAAGCCCGTCGGGAAAACCATCGCGTCCTCGCAGTGCTTGAGGGCGGCGATGCGCTCCTCGAGGCGGCGGTGCAGATCGAGGCTCCCGGTGACCAGGCGCGAGGCCCCGGCGCCGGCGCCGTAGGCGTCGAGGGCGGCGTGGGCGGCCGCGACGACCGCCGGGTCGTTGGCGAGGCCGAGGTAGTTGTTGGAGGCCAGCAGCAGATGCGGCACGCCGTCGATCTCGACCTCCGGATCGGGCGCGCCGCCGCAGTAGGTCAGCACCCGCAGCAGGTCGCGGTCGCGGAGGCCGTCCAGGGCCTCCGGCAGCCAGCCGAGCCCGGTGGCGCTCACGCCGGCACCCCGCACGAGGCCCGCGCCGCCGCCACGACCGCGCCCCCGATCTCCGCCAGGTCGTCGTCGCCGGTGACGTACGGGGGCATGGTGTAGATCAGGTCGCGGAAGGGCCGCAGCCAGACGCCGCGCTCCACCGCCGCCCGGCTGGCGCGCTCCATGTCGACCTCCCGGTCGAGCTGGACGACGCCGATCGCCCCGAGCACCCGCACGTCGGCGACCCCCGGGATCTCGCGGGCCGGGCCGAGGGCGGCGCGCAGGCCGGCCTCGATCCGCGCGACGCGCCCGCGCCAATCGTCGTCGCGCAGGACGTCAATTGACGCATTGGCCACCGCGGCGGCCAGCGGGTTGCCCATGAAGGTCGGCCCGTGCGCCAGCACCGGCACCTCGCCGCTGGAGATGCCCTCGGCGACCCGCGCGGTGCAGAGGGCGGCGGCCATCGTCATGTAGCCCCCGGTCATCGCCTTGCCCACGCACATCACGTCCGGGCTCACGCCGGCGTGGTCGGCGGCGAACATCGCGCCCGTGCGGCCGAAGCCGGTCGCGATCTCGTCGAACACGAGCAGGACGTCGTTCGCGTCGGCGATCTCGCGCAGGGCGACCAGCAGGGCCGGGCTGTGGAAGCGCATCCCGCCCGCCCCCTGCACCACGGGCTCGACGATGACCGCCGCGAGCTCGTCGCGGTGGGCCTCGACGGCGTCGGCCAGGTGCGCCAGGTACCCCGGGTCGGGCGGGGCGTCGAACCCGTCCGGCGGGGCGTCGGCGAAGACCTGCCGCGGCAGGATCCCGCTCCAGAGGTGGTGCATGCCGCCCTCGGGGTCGCAGAGCGACATCGGGCCGAGGGTGTCGCCGTAGTAGCCGCCGCGCCAGGTCAGCAGCCGCGTGCGCCCGGAGCGGCCGCGCGAGCGCTGGTACTGCAGGCACATCTTCACCGCGACCTCGACCGACACCGACCCGGAGTCGGCGAGGAAGACGTGCTCGAGCGGGGCCGGCGTGATCTCCACCAGCCGCCGCGCCAGCCCGATCGCGGGCTCGTGCGTGAGGCCGCCGAACATCACGTGGCTCATCCGCCCCACCTGGTCCACGACCGCGGCGTCGAGGGCCGGGTGGCGGTAACCGTGGATCGCCGACCACCACGACGACATGCCGTCGATCAGCTCGGTGCGCCCGTACGCGGGTTCTCCGAGCGTCAGCCGGACCCCCGCGGCCGACTCCACCAGGAGCGGCTCGTGCCGCCCCGGCATCGCCGCGTAGGGGTGCCAGACGTGGCGGCGGTCGAGCGCGAGGAGCTCGCGCCCGTTCACCGTGCGTCGGTCTCGGCGGCCGCGCGGGTGGAGGGCACGATCGGCAGCCCGAGGTCGCCGGCGAGCTTGACGTCCTCGGCCGCCGGCCGGCCGGCGGTGGTGAGGTAGTTGCCCACGATCATCCCGTTGATGCCGCCCACCAGCCCGAGCGCCTGGGCGTCGCGCAGCACCAGCTCGCGGCCGCCGGCGTAGCGGATGATCTTGTCCGGGAAGACCAGGCGGAAGACGGCGATCGCCCGCAGGGCCTCCTTGGCCTCGATCGGGCGACGGCCCGCGAGCGGGGTGCCCGGGCGCGGGTTGAGGAAGTTGAGCGGGATCTCGTCGGGGTCG
>JAEMRL010000389.1 GCA_016463385.1 Thermoleophilia bacterium | reverse complement strand
GTCGTGTTCTGCGCCTCGTCGAGGATGATGAAGCTGTCGTTGAGCGAGCGGCCGCGCATGAACGCGAGGGGCGCCACCTCCACCTGGCCGCGCTCGAAGAGGGCCTCGACCCGCTCGGCCTCGAGCATGTCGTAGAGGGCGTCGAAGAGCGGGCGCAGGTACGGATCGACCTTCGCCGCGAGGTCTCCCGGAAGGAAGCCGAGGCGCTCGCCGGCCTCCACGGCCGGCCGGGTCAGGATGATGCGCGCCACCTCGCGGCGCATCAGGGCGGCCGTCGCGATCGCGACCGCCAGGTAGGTCTTGCCGGTGCCGGCCGGGCCGATGCCGAAGGTGATCGTGTTGGCGCGGACGGCGTCCACGTAGCGCTTCTGACCGGGGGTGCGCGGCGTGACCGCGAGCTGGCCGTTGCGCCAGACGACGTCGTCGAGGATCGGGCCGACCGACTCGGCGCCATCGACCGCGTCGGCGACCGTCTCGACGGTGCCGGGCGCGATCGGGTGACCCGAGCGCACCAGCCCCGCGAGCTGGTCGATGACCTCGGCGCCGGCGCGCACGCGCGCCTCCGGGCCGGTCAGCGTCAGCATGTTGCCCCGCAGCGACACCTCGACGTCGAGGCGGTCCTCGAGGGCCCGCAGCACGCGGTCGTGCTCGCCCGCCATCTCGACCGACACGCGGTCGTCGAGCTCGATCACCTGCTCCACGCGCTCGGGAGGGACGGAGGCGCTCACATCGTCTCGGACAGTCGGGTGCCGCCCATGATGTGCCAGTGCAGGTGGGCGACGCTCTGGAGGGCGTCCGGCCCGTGGTTGGTGGTCACGCGGTAGCCCGACTCCTCGATGCCGGCCTCACGCGCGACCTCGGCGATGAACAGCGGCATGGCCGCGCGCTCCTGCTCGCCGAGCCCGGCGGCACCGGCGATCGAGTCGACGTGGCGGGTCGGGACCACCAGCAGGTGGACCGGGCTCTTGGGCGCGATGTCGGCGAAGGCGACGAAGGGGTCGTCGCGGCGCGCGATCGTGGCGGGGATCTCCCCGGCGACGATGCGGCAGAACAGGCAGTCGCTCATCACACTCCCTCCCGTGCGGCGGCCGCGAGCGCGACGGCGGCGATGGCGGCGGTCTCGGCGCGCAGGATGGCCGGGCCCAGGGTGCAGACCGGCAGCCCCGCGCGACGGGCGAGGTCGACCTCGCCCTCGGAGAAGCCCGCCTGGGGACCGACGACCACGGCGATGCGCGCGTCCGGCGCGTCCACGGCGCGGAGCGCCGAGAGCAGCGGTGCGTCGCCTCGTGGATCGATCAGGTACCCCTCCCCGGCCGGGATCGCGGTGATCACGTCCTCGAACGGTACCAGCCCCCGCACCCGTCCCAGCGGCGCCCGCCCGCTCTGGCGCGCGGCGGCGGCGGCCACGCGCTCCAGGCGCTCGCGGCGGCGCTCCCAGGCGGCGGCCTCCGGCACCCGTCCGGCGCGCTCGGAGGTGAAGAGCACGACCTCCCCGGCGCCCAGCTCCACGGCCTTCTCGACGGCCGTGTCGAGGCGCCCCCACTCGGAAAGGCCGAGGCAGAGGACGACCGGCGCGGGGGGCGGCGGGGCCGCGGCGTCGGCCGTCACGCGCACGCTCACGGGGGGTCCCGCGCTCACGACGACGGCCTCCCAGCGACCGCCGCCGGGGTCGATCAGCTCGAGGGCGTCGCCCGGGCCTCGGCGCACGACGCGCGTGAGGTGGCGCCCGTCCTCGTCGGGAAGCGCGATCTGCTCGCCGGGCTCCGGCGCCCGGTCGATCAGGTACCGGAACGTGTGCCTCACCCGCGCTCCATCAGCAGCGTCGACCACCCCTCGTCGCGGATCTCGCGCACCGGGCGCACGCCGATCGCCGCGAAGGCCGCGTGCACCGAGGGAACCTCCTCGGGCCTCATCCCGGAGGCGATCGTCCACCGGGGCGCGGGCGCGGGCAGCGCCGGCGCCAGAGCCCGCAGCACCGTGCCGGTGAGGTTGGCCAGCAGCACCTCGGCGACCGGGAGCCGGTCGGCGCCGATCGTCCGGCGCGCGACGGTCAGCGCCACGCCGTTGCGACGCGCGTTGGCCACGGTCGCGTCCACCGACAACGGGTCGAAGTCGACCGCGGTGACGTCCGGGAAGCCGAGCCGGCGGGCGGCGATCGAGAGCACGCCGGTGCCGCAGCCGGCGTCGAGCACCGGGCCGGCGACCGGCAGGCCCGCCAGGAGCGCCAGGCAGTTGCGCGTGGTGGCGTGCTGGGCCGTGCCGAACGCCATGCCGGGGTCGATCTCCACGTCGAGCAGCGGGGGCCGCGGCGGCTCCCAGGGCGGGCGCACCAGGAGCCGGCCGTCGATCTCCACCGGGCGGTGGAACACGAGCATCGCGGTGCGCCATTCGTCGCCCTCGGGGTGCGCCTCCACCCGGGCGTCGATGCCCCGCGCGCGCAGGGCGGACTCGAGCTCGGCGGGGCGGGCCGCGTGTGCCGCGACCCAGAAGTCGAGCAGCGCCTCGCCGCCCGGGCCGGTCCGCTCGCGGCACCCGGTGCCGAGCATCTCCCCCGCCTCGACCAGCGCGAGGTCGGCGTCCGCGGCGGGCGCGGTCACCGTGAGCCGGATCAGCGGGACGTCAGCGGAAGGCGTGCTTGAGACGGTCGAAGAACCCTTCGTCTTCCTTGTAGCTGCGCGCGTCGAGCTTCTCGGCCAGCGACTCGACGGCCCGGCGGCCGTCCTCGGTCTGGACGCGCGGCACGCGCACCTCCACGATCACGCGCTG
>JAEMRL010000039.1 GCA_016463385.1 Thermoleophilia bacterium | reverse complement strand
CCGGGGTCGCGCCGCTGCCGCTCGGCCGCAGCGCCGACTTGGTGGTGGGCGACCCCGTGATCGCGATCGGCAACCCGTTCGGCCTGGAGCGCACGGCGACCACCGGGATCGTCTCGGCGCTCAAGCGCATCATCACCGCGCCCAACGGCTTCGAGATCCAGAACGTGATCCAGACCGACGCGGCGATCAACACCGGCAACTCGGGCGGTCCGCTGCTCGACCGCGACGGCCGCGTGCTGGGGATCAACTCCCAGATCGCCACCGAGAGCGGCGGCAGCAACGGCATCGGCTTCGCGGTGCCGATCGACACCATCCGCCCGGTGGCCGACGCGATCATCGCCCGCGGCCGCGCCGAGCACGCCTGGCTCGGGGTCACCGGGCGCTCCGTGACGCCCGCGATCGCCGACGCGCTCGGCATCGGCGACGTCCGCGGCGTCGCCGTGATCGAGGTCGACGAACGGGGACCGGCGCGCGAGGCCGGCCTGAAGGCGGCGACCACCCCGCGGGACGCCGACGTGCCGCGTGGCGGCGACCTGATCGTCGCCGTCGACGGCCGGCCGGTGGAGGACATGGCCGACGTCAGCCGCGCCGTCTCGTCGCGCGCGGTCGGCGAGACCCTTCCCCTCACCGTGCTGCGCGACGGCACGCGCACCGGGCTGAGCATCACGCTCGAGGACCGGCCCGACGACGTCGGGGTCGTCCCCGCCGCCCCCTAGCGTCCCGCCGGGCGGGACCTACCGGATGCGGACCCGGATGGCCTTCGCGGCGCGGGGCTTCATCAGCGCCGTGCCGAGGAAGGTCGCCGAGACCTTCACGAACGTCGTCGAGCCGGTGCGCTTGGGGCGCAGCGTCACGGCGTAGGCGCAGGTGCCGCGCCGCGCGCGCAGCGTCGCGGTCGACGAGGCGACGGCGCGCTTGCCGATCAGCGCACGCACGCGGACCTTCCCGGCGCAGCGCATGCGCGGCGTGCCCGACGGGAGGGTGAGGGCGCCCGAGACGACGAGGCGCTTCGCGACGCCGCGCTTGGGGACCCGCACGACCTTGACGCCGAGCTTGCGCGGCAGCTTGCGGGCGCTGGGCAGAGGGCCGGAGATCCCCGGCACCACCAGGGTCACCGCGGCGCGGTCGTCCTCGGCCGCCCCGTTGGCGGGCGTCGAGGTGGGATCGAGGACGGTCGAGGATCCGACCTCCGCGGCGACGGTGCGCGTTCCCGGCGTGCTCGCGGTGACGGAGACCGTCAGGGCCGCCGAGCCGCCGGGGGGCAGCGCGCCGACGCTCCAGAGGCCCGTGGGGCCGGCGAAGCCCCCCTGGGAGGCCGTGGCCGCGCGGTAGACGAGGCCGTCGGGCGCCGGCAGGCCGACGGCGATGCCGTCGGTGGTGTCCGGCCCGCGGTTCACCAGCGAGACGGTGAGCGAGACGGCACCGCCCACGGGCACCGAGCCGGCGCTCGCGGAGAGGCCGAGCGAGAGGTCGGCGACGGTCGGGGCGACGGTGCCGCCGAGCGGGACCGGTCCGGCCGCCAGGACGCTGCGCGCGGGGCTGTCGCCGACGCTGTTCTCGTTGCCGTAGCCGAGACGGCCACTGCCCCCGAAGCCCCAGCAGCGGACGGTGGCATCGTCGAGGAGGGCGCAGGTGTGCGAGAAGCCGACCGTGAGGGCCCGGGCCACGCGGCCCGCGCCGAGATCGACCGGCGCGACGCTCGCCGGCGTCTCGCCGGGGTCGTTGCCGATCGAGTCCGTGGCGCCGGTGCCGAGACGCCCGTTGCCGCCGAAGCCCCAGCAGCGCACGGCGCCCGTGTCGAGGATGGCGCACGAGTGGGCCTCGCCGGCCCCGATGGCGATCGCCGTGCGGCCGGGGCCGAGGTCGATGGGGATGGCGGCGACGGCGCTCGTGATCGAGGCGGTGCCGCCGTAGCCGAGCCTGCCGTCGGCGCCGAAGCCCCAGCAGCGCGCCGAGGCGTCGTCGAGCACGACGCAGGTGTGGCCCTTGCCGCCCGACACCGCGCGCACGCGGCGCGCCCCGAGGTTGACCGGGCCCGCCGCTCCGGGGGTCTCGTTGTCGCCCACGTCGGAGGTGCCGCCGTAGCCGAGCTGGCCGCCCGAACCGAAGCCCCAGCAGACCAGCTGGGCGTCGTCGCGGATCACGCAGGTGTGGAAGTCACCGGCCGAGATGGCGACGGCCGTGCGCCCGGCCCCGATGTCGACCGTGCCGACGGCCGCCGGCGTCTCGTCGTCGCCGATCGAGCGCTGGTCGCCGTAGCCCAGCCGCCCGGAGACGCCGTTGCCCCAGCAGCGGACGGCGCCGGTGTCGAGGATCACGCAGGTGTGAGACGCCCCCGCGGTGATGGCCGTCGCCGTCCGGCCCGGGCCGAGGTCGATGGCGGGGGCCGTGGCCGGGGAGAGGACGTTGGCCGAGCTTCCGTAGCCCAGGCGCCCGTTGGCCCCGAAGCCCCAGCAGCGCGCCGACCCGTCGTCGAGCACCGCGCAGCTGTGGAAGTCGCCGGCGACGATCGCACGGGCGCTCCGCCCGGGGCCGAAGGAGATCGGGCCGCCCCCACCGGCGCTCAGGACGTTGTCCTCGTTCCCGTAGCCGAGGCGGCCGGCGAGGCCCTTGCCCCAGCACCGGGCCGAGCGGTCGGCGAGGACCGCGCAGGTGTGCTCGTCGCCGGCGTCGAGGTAGCCCGACTGGGCCCGTCGCAGATCCGACGAGGCCTGCTCGGCCGACGCCGTCGGGACGACGAGTATGAGGAGGAGGACAGCCGCGATGGCACTCGCGAGCCACCCCGTGTGGGCGGAGGCGTTCGTCACTGGTGGTCCGGTTCGTACCATAGGGGGCGGGCACCCGTCACTACGGCATGGGGCATCGGGAGAACACTAGAGTGACTCACCGTGTCCGCGTCGCTCGTGATCCGCCCCGCCGAGAGCCGTGACGCCCGCGCGATCGGCGAGATCTACGACGAGGCGGCCTCCGGCGGTATGGCCACATTCGCCACCGGACCGCACAGCGAGGACGAGCGCAGGGCCTGGCTGGCCGCGCGCGTCGAGCGCGCGCCGGTCTGGTGCGGGCTCCTGGAGGACCATGTCGTGGCGTGGTCGGCCATCGCCCCCTTCTCGCACCGCTCCTGGTACGCGGGGGTCGGCGAGTACACGGTCTACGTCGCCGAGAGATGCCACGGGCGCGGCGTCGGGCGCACGATGCTCCGCGCCCTGGCAGAGGCGGCGCCGTCGTTCGGCTACTGGAAGCTCGTGGGGATGATCCTGCCCGAGAACGCGGCGGGCCTGGCGCTGGCGCACGGATCCGGGTTTCACACTGTGGGAACGCACCGCGCCCACGCGCAGCGCGAGGGCGAGTGGCGCGACGTCACGATCGTGGAGCGCCACCTGGAGGTCGGATGAGCGCCGCGCGGCCCGGGCTGCTCGTGCGCACGCCCTCGATCGACTACCGAGCGGCGTGGGAGGTCCAGCGCCGGCTGGCCGGCGCGCGCGCCGCGGGCGCGCTGCCCGACGTGGTCTGGCTGCTGGAGCACCCCCCGGTGTTCACCGCCGGGCGTCACGGGCGACGCGAGGACCTCTTCCTCGACGACGCGGCGCTCGCCGCGATGGGGGCGACGTTCGCCGCCGTCGACCGCGGCGGCCAGATGACCTGGCACGGTCCCGGCCAGAGCGTCGGCTACGTGATCGCCGACCTGCGCGCCGGGCGGCGCGTGAGGGAGTTCGTGCAGGCGCTCGTCGGGGCGATGGAGGATGCGGCCGCGCTCGCCGGCGCGGCACCGGGCGACGACGCGATGGGCCTCTACGCCGGCGGCCGCAAGCTCGGCAGCGTCGGCATCCGCGTCGCCGGGGGCATCACCACCCATGGACTCGCCCTCAACCGGGAGCCCGACCTCGACTGGTTCCGGGTGATGACCGCCTGCGGCGCACCGGGGGTCGAGGCCACCTCGATCGCCGCGGAGGGCGGCGACCCGGACCGCGACCGGGTGGACGACGCGCTCGCCGAGGCCATCGCGCGGCGGCTGGGACTCGACCTCACACCGGCCACGCTGGACGAGCTGCTCGCGCGGACGGCCCGGGCGGCCTAGAGCACGCGGGAGAGGAAGCGCTTGGTGCGGTCGGCGCGCGGGGCCTCGAGCACCTGGGCGGGGTCGCCCTGCTCCACGATCACGCCGCCGTCCATGAAGACGACGCGGTCGCCGACCTCGCGGGCGAAGCCCATCTCGTGGGTGACCACCACCATCGTCATGCCGCCCTCGGCGAGCGAGCGCATGACGCCGAGGACGTCCTTGACCAGCTCGGGGTCGAGCGCGCTCGTGACCTCGTCGAACAGCATCGCCTCCGGCTCCATCGCGAGCGCCCGGGCGATGGCGACGCGCTGCTGCTGACCGCCCGACAGCCGGGCGGGGTGCTCCCCGGCGCGGTCCTCGAGCCCGACGCGCGCCAGGAGCGCGCGCGCGCGCCCGTGGGCGACGGCCTTGTCGACGCCGAGCACGGAGATCGGCGCCAGGGCGACGTTGTCGAGCACGGTGCGGTGCGGGAAGAGGTTGAACGACTGGAAGACCATGCCCACCCGGCGGCGCAGGGCGTCCACGGGGGCATCGTCGGCCGTGATCTCGTCGTCGCCGATGAACACGCGGCCGGCCGTGGGGATCTCCAGCAGGTTGAGGCAGCGCAGCAGCGTCGACTTGCCCGAGCCCGACGGCCCGATCACGCAGACGACCTCGCCCTCGGCCACGTCCAGATCGACGCCGTTCAGCACGGTGTTGTCGCCGAAGCTCTTCACGAGGCCGGTCGCGCGGATCGTGGTCACGGCGTCACGATGTCCCCGCGCCCGGCGCGCCGCTTCTCGCGGGCGATGACGCGGTCGAGCAGCCAGATCAGCGGCAGCGTGAACACCAGGTAGAAGAGGGCCGCGACGACGAGCGTCGACGAGTTGAAGGTGACCGACTGCGCGTCGCGGGCCACCGAGACCACGTCGGGGACGGCCAGCACGCTGACCAGCGCGACGTCCTTGGTGAGCGCGATGAAGTCGTTCATCAGCGGCGGCAGCACGCGGCGCACCGCCTGGGGCAGGACGATCAGGCGCATGGCCTGGCCGCCGCCCATGCCGAGCGAGCGCGCCGCCTCGGTCTGCCCGCGGTCGACCGACTCGATGCCGGCGCGGTACACCTCGGCGATGTAGGCGGCGTAGACCAGCCCCAGCCCGAGGAAGGCGATCTGGAAGGTGGTCAGGTCCTTGACCACCGGGATCGGCAGGAACGGGAAGCTGCCCGCCATCAGCAGCAGCACGAGCAGCGCGGGCACCGCCCGGAAGAAGTTGATGTAGGCGACGGCGATGCCCCGCAGCACCGCTCCGCCGATCCGCCCGGCACGACCGCGCGCGCCGCGCCCGGCCTGCCGGGCGACGGCGAGCAGCATGCCGAGCACGAGGCAGAGCACCTCGGCCAGCACGGCGATCTGGATCGTGACCCAGAAGCCGCGGGCCAGGTCCGGCAGGTAGGGCCGCGCCGCGTCCCAGTCGAAGTACTGGCGGATGACCTCATCCACGGCGCGGCCCCTCGCTGTCGGCGATCAGGGCACTACGAGGCGGGCGCCTCGCCGAACCACTTGGCGTAGATCTCGTCGTAGGTGCCGTCCGCCTTGATCGTCTCGAGGCCGGTGTTGAAGGCCTCCAGCAGGGCGGCGTTCTCCTTCGGGAACATCAGCCCGAGGGCCAGGTTGCCCGGCACCTCGGCCGCGACCTTCAGGGTCGGCTTCTGAGCCGACGCGTACGCGACGACCGGGTAGTCGGTGATGGCGGCCTCGACACGGCCCTGGGCGAGCGCGTTGAAGGCGTCGTCGGCCGACTCGTACCGCAGCACCTCGGCCCCGGGCACGGTGGCCGCGAGGTCGGCGCCGACCGTCGCCCGCTGGGCGCCGATCTTCTTGCCCTCGAGGTCGTCGAGGCTGGCGACCGTGGAGTCCTCCTGCACCAGGATGGCCTGGTTGGCGCTGAAGTACGGGTCGCCGAACGCGACCTCCTTCGCCCGCTCGGGCGTGATCGTCCAGGAGGAGGCGGACATGTCGAAGCGGCCCTGCTTGATGCTCAGGATGATCGAGTCGAACGACTGGTCGACGAACTGCACGTCCGTGATGCCGAGCGTCCCGGCGATCGCCGTGACGAGGTCGACGTCGAAGCCCTTGGCCTCGGTCGAGCCCGGGTCGAAGAACTCGAACGGCTGGTAGGGGATGTCACTCGCCACGCTCAGCGTGCCCGGGGTGAGGAGCCCGAGGTCGGCCGTCGTGGAGGTGGCGGGGGTGCTCGCCGCACCCTCGTCGCCGTCGTCGTCACCACATGCGGCCGCGCCGAGCGCCAGGACGGCGATCAGCAGGACCCAGAGAAGCTTGCGCATTCGACCCTCCCGTCAGATTGCCGGAGAGCCTAGTCCCCATGCATGCTCGGGGTAAACCGTCCCGGCGGCCAGAACGGGCTAGTGGATCAGCGACTCCCAGGCCACCAGGGCGGCCGACACGAGGGCGTCGTCGGCCGGATCGGCGCCCGCCGCCGCGACCTCGCGGGCCAGGTCGTCGGGCCCGACCTCGAACGGATCCGCGTCGGGCAGCGCCGTCCGGAGGGCGTGCGCCAGCGCCTCGGCGTCGCGTGCCGCCTCCGTGGTCAGAGCAGGTTCACGGCCGCGGCCGCGGCCAGGATCAGGATCATTCCGCCGTATCCGATGTATCCGCTGACCAGCAGGATCACCCCGAGGGCGACCAGCAGGACGGCGAGGATCCCCCACGCGACCTTGGTCAGGCCGCCGGCGCCGAGCTCCCAGCCGGTCTCGGGAGGGCGTGCGGAACGCCGTGGCTTCTCGGGGGGCGCCGACACGGGCGGGACGTTAGCGCCCCGACGGCGGACCCGCATCAGGCGCACCTGTCTAACGTCCCTGATGTCCGGACCGAACGAGCGAGGAGCACCGCATGGCGATCGAGGTCGGCCAGGAGGCCCCCGATTTCACGCTGAAGAACCCCGACGACGAGGACGTCACCCTCTCGTCGTTCCGCGGCCGCAAGAACGTGGTGCTGGTCTTCTACACGCTCGCCTTCAGCGAGGTGTGCACGACCCAGCTGACCCAGGTGCGCACCAGCGGCGAGCGCTACGCCGACGGCGACGCGCAGGTTCTCGGCGTCTCGGTCGACTCGCGGTACGTCCAGGGGAGGTTCGCGGACGAGCTCGGCCTGACGGACGCGATCCTGCTGGCCGACTTCGAGCCGAAGGGCCTGGTCAGCCGGGCCTACGGCGTCTATCGCGAGCAGAACGGGTTCTCGGGCAGGGCGACCTTCGTCATCGACAAGGAGGGCATCGTGCAGGGCGTCTCCCTCACGGAGCACCCCGGCCTGATGCAGGACGAGGAGCACTACTTCGCCGCCCTGTCGGTCTGCACGACCTGAGGGGCCCGCGGACCCCGGACCGCCTGCGGTCTAGCGGCTCCGCGCCAGCTGGCCGCAGGCGGCGGCGACGTCGGCGCCGCGCGAGCGCCGCACCGAGGCCTCGAGGCCGAGCTCGGCGAGCGCCCGCATGAACACCTCGCGCCGGCCGTACGAGCTGCCGGTGTAGGCGCCGCCGGTGGCGTTGTACTCGATCAGGTTCACGTGGAAGCGGCCGTCGCGCAGCAGCCGCGCGAGGCGGCGGGCGTCGGCGGTGGAGTCGTTGACGCCGTCGAGCAACAGGTACTCGATGAACACGCGCCGGCCGGTGGTGTCGCAGTAGCGGCGGCATGCCGCCAGCAGGCTGGCGATCGGGTAGCGCACGTTGATCGGCATCAGGGACGTGCGCGTCGCGTCGTCGGCCGCGTGGAGCGAGATCGCCAGGCGCACCGGCAGCGGGTGCTCGGCCAGCGCCGCGATGCCCGGCACCCAGCCGACCGTCGAGATGGCGATGCGGCGCGCCGAGATGCCGATGCCCTCCGGGTGGTTGATGGTGCCGCAGGCGTCCAGCACGGCGTCGAGGTTCTGCATCGGCTCGCCCATGCCCATGAAGACCACGTTCGTGAGGCGCGCCTCCTGCGACTCGGCCTCGCGGCCGGCCAGCACCACCTGGTCGACGATCTCCGAGGCGGTCAGGTTGCGGCCCGGGCCCATGGCGCCGGTGGCGCAGAACTTGCACCCGAGGGCGCAGCCCACCTGGCTCGACACGCAGACCGTGCGCCGGCCCTCGGCGTGGGCGATGAGCACGGCCTCCACGACGGCGCCGTCGGCGGCGCGCAGACCCCACTTCACGGTGCCGTCGCGCGACTCGACGCGCGCGTCGGGCGTCAGGGCCCAGAACGGCAGCGACTCCTCGAGCCGGGCGCGCAGGGCGGCCGGGAGGGTGCTCACCTCGCCCCACCCGTCGGCGCCCGAGCGCTGGGCCTCGATGGCCTGGCGGGCGCGGTAGGCGGGCTGGCCCCATTCGGCCAGGAGGGAGGTGAGTGCGACGCGGTCCATCCGGGCAGGGTAGCGGCTCCGGCCCCGCATGCCACGATGCGCCCCGGCGCGGTGGGCTCGCCCGGGCCTCGCCGATGTCGTTGCGTGTGCAAGCACCTGGCGCTATAGTTGCGTACGCAAAGATCATCCGGAGAGGACGGACCGATGAGGCTCGAGGGGATCCACCACATCAGCGCCATCACGGGAGACGCCCCGCGGAACCTGGACTTCTACACGCGGGTCCTCGGCCTGCGGCTCACCGCGAAGACCGTCAACCAGGACGATCCGGGCGTCTACCACCTCTTCTACGCCGACGAGCAGGGCTCGCCGGGCGCCGAGCTGACCTTCTTCGAGTATCCGGGCGCACCGCGCGGCCGCGCCGGCCGGGGCATGGTCCACCGGATCGTGTCGCGGGTCGGGTCACCCGAGGCGATCGGCTTCTGGGCCGACCGCCTGGGGGCCGAGGGCGTCGAGGCCGTCCGCGAGGGCGACGCGCTGCGGTTCGACGACCCCGAGGGCATCGGCCACGAGCTCGTCGTCGACACGGCCGACGAGCCCCTGCGCGCCCACCACCCGGAGATCCCCGGCGAGCACGCCATCGGGGGCTTCGTCGCCGTGCGGGCCTATGGCTCGCCGGAGCGCAGCGGCCCGTTGCTCGAGGGCGTCCTCGGCGCCCACCGCGTCGATGAGGCCACCTGGGAGCTGCGCGGCGAGCGGCGCGGGGGCACGATCGCTTTCGACGCCCCGCCGGCCGAGCGGTCGCTGCAGGGCGCGGGCACGGTGCACCACGTCGCGTGGGGCACGAGCGTGGCCGAGCACCCGCTCTGGGACGTGCGCCTGCAGGAGGCGAGGATCGGCGCGACGCGGGTGATCGACCGCTACTACTTCCACTCCATCTACTTCCGGGAGCCGAGCGGAGTGCTCTACGAGATCGCCGACGACGGGCCGGGCTTCACCCGCGACCTCCCGCTGGAGGAGCTTGGCAGCCGGGTGATCCTGCCGAGCTGGCTGGAGCCCCACCGCGCCGAGGTCGAGTCGCGGCTGACGCCGCTCCCCGACCCGCGCGCGAGCTGGCCCGCGGCGGCGGCGTGACCAACCCCCATGAGGGCGCGGCGATCCTTGCCGGGTGGCGGCACGAGTTCGTCCCCGGCGACGCCGCGCTGCCATCGCTGCTGATGCTGCACGGCACCGGCGGCGACGAGCGGGAGATGGTGGCCCTCGGACGCTCGCTGCTGCCGGGCGCCGCCATCCTCTCCCCCCGCGGGCGGGTGTCCGAGGGCGGGATGGCCCGCTTCTTCACGCGGGCGCCCGACGACCCGTTCCGCTTCCCCGACATCGAGGAGCGCATCGACGAGCTCGCGGCGCTGGTGCGCGCGGCGCTGGTGGAGTTCGACCTCGGCGGGAGGCCGATCCACGCGGTCGGCTACTCCAACGGCGCCAACGCGGCGACCGCGCTGATGATCCGGCACCCGGGCCTGATCGACGGGGCCGTGCTGCTCCGCGGCCTGCTGCCGCTGCCGGCGCCGGCGGACCTCGACCTCTCCGGCGCCCGCGCCCTCATCGCCGGCGGCACCGCCGACGCGATGATCCCGGAGGCGATGGCGCGCGACCTGGTCGCGACGCTCCGGGCGCGGGGCGCCGACGTCACCGAGCACTGGTCGCCGCGCGGCCACGGCCTCGGCCAGGACGACCTGGACGCCGCCTCGGCGTGGCTGACGACCCCGGTCTGACCCGCGGGGGTCAGCGGGGCAGCGGGGCGTCGAGCGGCGCGGTGGTGGCGCCCGCAGGCGCCGTCTCGTAGGGGTCGAGGCGCGGCATCCTCGCGGCGGCGACCGCCGCGAGGAGGAGGAACGCGACCGCGAGGAGCACGGCCGAGCGGAAGCCCTCGGCCACGAGATCGCGGCCGCCCGGCGAGAGCTGCCCCAGGGCCCGGTCGAGCCCGGTGGTCAGGTGCGCGTGGAGCACGGCGCCGAGCAGCGCGCCGCCGAGCGCGCCGCCGATGTAGCGGCTGATGTTGGGCAGGGCGGACGCCACGCCGAGGCGCCCGGGGGGGACGTCGTGGATCGCCGTGAGGGTGATCGGCGAGGTGGAGATCGCCAGGCCGACGCCGAAGCCGACGATGCCGGGCAGCAGGGCGGTGTAGTCCTGTGCGGTGGCGGCGACCGCCATCCATGCCGCGCCCGCGGCCGAGATCAGGAAGCCGGCGGTGGCGAGCCGGTCGGATCCGACCCGGTGGATCACGCGGCCTGCGAGCGGGGCGACCAGCATGAACGAGCCGGCGATCGGGGTGATGGCGAGGGCCAGCAGCACGGGATCGAAGCCCAGCACCGCCGTGAGGTAGAAGGGCAGCAGGATGAGGACGCCGAACAGGGCGGCCGAGGAGGCCATCGCCGCCAGGTTGGCGGTCGCCAGCGACCGGCGGCGCAGCAGCGCCAGGTCGAGCATCGGGCTCTTCGCCCGCCCCTCGTGGCGGGCGAAGAGCGCCAGCAGG